>JACQEL010000645.1 GCA_016200595.1 Deltaproteobacteria bacterium | reverse complement strand
CAAACATACCAATCCGTGTTCCTCCCGGCTATGAAACAACCGTGTGAAAAGCGTGTTATTGGCGTGTTCGCATGGTGTTATTTGTCTAGTATTCACTCAAACTTTACAGCTTGACGACTTACGCAGGAATGAAGGGTTCCTTCTCCCCTTGTGGGAGAGGGAACTCCCAAGCGCCCGTGCTGTCAGCGAAAATACGGCAGGGGACTGGGCCTCCTGTCAACTTTGAGTATTTCACCGTAGTTGTGGTACAAAGAGGGCCGCTGTGCGCATTCAGGAGGACGTCGTGCAACCCGACCAGCATCTGTTCTTCACAGCTTTTGCGATGGATCTGGCCAACGAGCAATTGTGGTGGGAAGGGCACTCGTGCCGTTGCGCCCCAAGCTCTTTGCCATTTTGCGCTACCTGGTGGAGCATGCCGGGCTCTTGGTGACGCGCATCTCGGATGGGTACCCATAGACCTCTTCATTCGATGAATTTAGGTTTCAAGGAAGGACGAAACCAACCTCAAGGAGGTTTGAGGAATGCCGCACCTCTCGTACCGTTCGCCGAAGACTCTCGTGCGAGAAAGCCCTATCGAAGGGAGAGGGTTATTTGCCAGAGCGCCGATCAAGAAAGGCGAGATTGTGGCGCTCAAGGGGGGATATATTTTTGACCGACAGGCACGCTGTGAAGTTGAGAAGACCCTGGGCCCGGCTGAGATCCAAATTGCTGAGGATTTTTTCATTGGTCCGCTACACTCTGAAGAGCGAGAGGGGGGCATGCTCTTCACGAATCACTCGTGCGATCCTACCATCGGTATTCAAGGCCAGATCGTCTTTGTCGCGCTGCGCGATGTCGAGGCTGGTGAAGAATTGACCCACGATTGGGCTACGACGGACGACGATACGTATGAGATGAACTGTCACTGTGGGGCGCAGAACTGCCGCGGGGTCGTGACGGGTCAGGATTGGCGGCGCAAAGACCTTCAGGAAAAGTATCGTGGTTATATGGCCTGGTATCTGCAAAGGAAGATCGACGCAGGTTAGCACACTACGGAGTGTACGAATCCTCTATGGCTTGATTTAGAGAAGGAGAGGAACATGTCCGAATCATCACTCCCATCAGTCCAATCATTCGCTATCGGTAACATCCAGCTCGCGAAAGTTCTGGATAGCCTGGAGCCCACCAGCCCACGCTTTCTCTACGTCGATAAACGCAAGGACGACTTTGATCCACACCTGGAGTGGCTCCAGCCCCACTTTGTTGACCCTGAGAAACGCATGTTGTTGAGCATCCACACGTTTCTTATTCAGACGAAACATCATACGATTCTTATCGATACCTGTATCGGCAACGAGAAACAGAATCTCGCCTTCGCCCAATGGAATGGGCGTCAAGGCTTCTACCTCCGCGACCTGGCTGCGGCTAGCTGCGCTCCGGAATCGGTCGATTACGTGTTCTGTACCCACATGCATCTCGATCACACGGGTTGGAGTACTCGTCTACAGGACGGACGCTGGACTCCGACATTTCCCAATGCCAAGTATCTATTCAACAAACGTGAATGGGAGCATTGGCAAAACGAACCAAATCCTGAGGATCAAGCTGTGGTCCAGCAAAATATCGTGCCGATCATCGAGGCAGGGCAGGTAGAATGGGTGGATAATGCCTGGGGCATCGACGATGAAGTCACCCTCATACCGACACCCGGACATACGCCGGGTCACTGTAGGGTGCTGTTGCGCTCCAACGGCCAGGAAGCTGTCATCACCGGTGATATGATGGTGCATCCCGTACAGATCGCTGAACCGCAGTGGCAGCAGCAAGCTGATGTCGATAAAGCCCTGGCCATTGAGACACGGACCCAGTTCATCGACCAGCATTGTGATAGCGACACGTTGATTCTCGGCACGCATTTTAACACGGCTACCGGTGTCCATATTGTCAGCAAGGGCGAACAGAAAAGGATCAAACAGTGAAGGGTAAGGCATAGGCGTCTACTGGGCTAGTGAAAATGGGCGATCTGGGGAGAGTTTGTCTCGTGCCGCCTCTCACGGCTTTTGTTCCTGGAGCCTTCTCGGTCCCAGGCTCTGCCTGGGACCGCAAGGGTCGAGCGGCTCTGCCGCTGCACGGACGGCCCCCGGCAGGCAGCGCCAGTAACTTTAACCTGGCCCTGCCACTGTTCACACGTCCCGACAACTCAAAGTGATGGCCAACCGCCATAGGAGGAAGCGCTCAATGAAGAGTACACTCAAGGAGGTGCTCCAGCACTTACCTTTACCCAGCACGGAAAAGTGGCCGCAAGGTGTCTGGTACACTCAGGCGTTCGCGCATGGCTCGATGTCGCTCCTGCTCTTTACCCCACGCGGTCAGGATTATCAGACCCCCCACGAACAGGATGAACTCTACATCATCCTGCAAGGCAGCGGCGAATTCGTACTTGCGGGTGAGCGCGTTTCGTTTGGCCCGGGAGACGTCTTATTTGTGCCCGCGCATCAGGAGCATCGCTTCGAGAATTTCTCGGATGACCTGGTAACCTGGGCCGTGTTCTGGGGGCCACGGGGCGGCGAGTAGAGGAAGGGCGGCACCTGGGTGGATCGCGACAATAAATCAACCGGCAGTGGGGAGTGGTTCCAGCAAGCAGAGCGTAGCCGGGATGAAGCGAAGCGGAATCCCGGAAGAAGTGCGGGGAGCGGGGCAGGAACCCCAGATTCCACGCTGTTCCATCCGGGCTACCGGGTTTTCCTGCTCAAGGATGCGCCGCAAGTGTAGGAACATTCCCGTGCCAGCAGGAAGCCAGGTTTTTGCACCAGAGGAGGTTTTGGGATAGCTTCTCACTAAACTCAGCAAAGGAGGCGATGCAAGTATGAATCAGTCTAAACCTATCCGAGTACACCTCATTACTGGGGGATTCCCGCCCGGTGCGGCCGCTGGGCATGACATGGACTACGCCCGCCTGCGCATCCTGCAACTGCTGCAAGAGCACCCGCAGGTACTCGCGACCGTTGCCAATGATTTTACCGACGTCTCCAGGTGGCTGCCCGACAGTCGCCTCTTGGTTACCTACGTTGCCGGTCCCTACCCCAATGAGGAGCAGAACCAATTCATACGGCAGTGGCTCGAGGGAGGCGGACGCTGGCTCGCTTTGCACGGCACCAGCGGTGGCAGGGCAGTGCCAGTGGGTGAGCAGCGCAACGTCCGCAAGATGGTCAAAGGCAGTCACCACGCCACGCTGGGCAGCTTCTTTCTGAACCACCCGCCGTTGCGGAAGTTCCAGGTCCAGGTCACTGATCGCGGGCACCTGCTCACCAAAGGCTTACCCGCGTCTTTCGAGGTGATGGACGAACTCTACCTCATCGAACTGCAAGAGCCAGCCACGTGCCATCTGTTGTTGACCACGGAACTGGCCAAAGACCCTTCGCCCCCGGGCTTCGGCTTCGTCTACGACGAAGACACTTCCCTCCAGCCAGATGGCAAGACGCGGGTGCTGGGTTATATCCGCGAGATGGGTCAGGGAGGGGTCGCATATATAGCGCTCGGCCATTGTCACTCGCTCAAAAATAATGTGCAACCATTTGTCGATCCGAGTGTAGACTCCGCGGGACACACGCCTAAGCTGTTTCGTGGTTCGTGGGAGACCGAGCCTTTTGCCCAGTTGCTACGTAACGGAATCGCCTGGGGGAGTGGACAAAAATTCTAAGTACAATGCACTATAAGTGCGCTCTCAGTACTGAACGTCAGCAGTACGGGTTCCTTCCCCCCTGGTGGGCAATGGCATTAAGTTAAGGGCTGGTATGGAGGTGAGGGCGGAAAGGCGGTAAGTAGGGGAAATGGTGAAGAAAAAAACGAATCCATTATTCGGCGGCTCAAACGGGAAATCGAGTCAGGCGAGGTGCTGCAGCGGGTT
>JACQEL010000644.1 GCA_016200595.1 Deltaproteobacteria bacterium | reverse complement strand
TTTAAGCGGTTTGGCATTCTGCTTAGGTCTGGTGCTCGTCGTCGTTGGTGGAGCCGAGTTGTTTACGGGGAATGCGTTGATCAGCATGGCCTGGGCGAGAGGCACAGTGTCTACCCCGCAGGTCCTCCGCAACTGGAGCATCGTGTACACGGGCAATCTCATCGGCGCCGTAGCCACCGCCATCTTTCTCTACCTCTCACAGCAATATACTTTTGGTGGAGGCGCGGTCGGTCTGGCCGCCCTGGAGATCGCTCGCGCTAAGACCAGTCTGGGATTCGTCCAAGCGGTGGTCCTAGGGATTCTCTGTAATGCCTTAGTCTGTCTGGCCGTGTGGCTCTGTCTCGGCGCCCACAGCACCACCGACAAGATCCTGGCCATTGTCTTCCCGATTAGTGCCTTCGTCGCCGCCGGTTTCGAGCACAGTATTGCCAACATGTATTTCATTCCGGTCGGACTGTTCATCAAAACTGACTCCACCTTTCTCGCCACTATTGGCAAGAGCGCAGCGGATTACGCCAGCTTGACATGGGGAAACTTTCTCTTAGTGAATCTCCTGCCGGTGACCCTGGGAAACGTGATCGGCGGAGTAGCACTGGTCGGACTGACGTACTGGTTCATCTACTTGCGGCCGGAGACAGCTCCTGTTGCCGTCTCCCCCCTGACCACCTGCGCCCGGCACGCCCCCCCACGGGCGAAAGCAGAAGCGGACGGTCCGTAAAGCTCAAGCGGACCACAAAAATTGGCACACAGGGTAGGGGCGAGTCTTACTCAGCTGCTCAGGCACTTGGCACAGTGCCTAACTGAAATCCCCCCGCGCTGCGCGCGGCCCCCTTTGTGAAAGGGGGCGTTTTCGGTCCCCCCTTTTTCACAGGGGGACAGGGGGGATTTATCACTCTCAGTCATGAAGTGTACGCATGTTCTGAAGTTTGCTTTAGGTTGGTCGCCACTTTCAGAACGGTTGGTCGCCATTAATAGTCACACGCTCCATCCGGCGATAGGCCGCGAGGTTGTCCGCCACCACACGATGTTGCGTACAGCGATTATCCCACATGGCAACCGAGTTCTTCCGCCACCGGAATCGGCAGGAGAAATCCGGGGATTCGCTATGCCGATACAAGAAACTGAGCAGCGCGGTGCTCTCTGCGGGTTTCATCCCTTTGAGCGAATTGGTAAACGCCGAATTGACAAACAGCGCCTTGCGGCCCGTCTCGGGATGCGTGCGCACGACCGGATGCTCCGCCGACACGACCTGCTCAGCGCGTTTCCCGCCCACGTGTTCAATCCGATAATTCTCGCGTGAGAAGGTGCGTGACGTGTCATGGATAGCGATTAACCCTGACAACAAACGCTGCATAGTGTCGGATAACGCCTCGTAGGCGGCATACATATTGGCCCACATGGTATCCCCGCCGAACTCGGGAGCCGCGATACAGCGGAGCACAGAGCCCAGCGGCGGCGTGTCTTGGAACGTGACATCAGAGTGCCAGGCCTCAGCAACGAAGGGATGTTTCTCATCACTTTCGAGGACCACGAATTCCGGATGTCCTTCAGTTTTCAGTGGCTGCAAAAATGGATGCACGTGCAGCGCGCCAAACCGGCGTCCGAACGCTTTGTGCTGGTCGCGGGTAATTTCTTGATCGCGGAAGAAAATCACCTGGTGTTGAAGAAACGCCGCACGGATCTCCGCAAATTCAGCCTCGTTGAGCTGCCCGAGATGAACGCCAGTAAGCTCCGCGCCCAGCGCGCCAGCCAAGGGACTCACAGCAATATGTGGGGGCGTCGCCATACCTCCTCCTTTTTTTAGCGAATTGTCACCAAACGGTTACACCACGCAACCATAACCGCCTGGTCATGATCAGTCAAGAGGTCAGCCCCATAACCAGAGCCGTAGCCCAGAGGTGATCCGAGATTCCCGGCTCCCCCCTCCCAGATTCCGCGAAGCCTATCCTGAGTGCAGTCGCAGGGCTCGATCCAGGCTACAGCTTACTTCTCCTGGATCGACTCGATAAATGAGGTAAGAGAGAAAATTCGCATTCTCGCCTCACTATCGGTTCGTTCTTCGCGAAACACTTCTCCCCACACCGGCATGTGCCGCGGACCGTGCGCTGGCACAGGGCGCTCACCATCGATAAACCGCATCACGCTGGCGCGGGAAAACTTGCCATCATTTTTCTTGCTGAGCTGGGTCAGGTCAGCCGGAGGATTCTTGAGTGCCACGGCGGCCGGACCATTGCCTTTGCCATCCTCGCCATGACATGAGGCGCACCGCCTCAGGAACAGATCCTTGCCCCAGGCAAGACTAGACTCCTCCTCCTGCGCGACACTCAGCATTGGTTGCCCGAGGAGCAGAGCGACACATACAGCGTGGTATAGCCGTGGCACTTTGATTGGTGGCCTTCTTCCCATTGTTCCTCCTTATTGCTGGTCCAGCCTGAGACTCCGTTCGCGACAAGAGCCGCGCGTGTTACTCATATCTACCCTTCACCCGCCGTTCGATCTCCTTGAGCTGGGGCGCCTCGGCCAGAGCAATCAAGCTATCCCCGGCCTCGATTTTCTCTCCCGGTGCCGGGTTAAAGAGCATTTTGCCCGAAGCGCGTTTGATCGCTACCACAATCACCCCCGGTTGTTCCCAGAGTCCCGAGTCCCGCAGCGCCACACCATTGCAGGGCGAGGAGAGCGGCACGTGGATTTCTTCGAGCTGCAGCTCCAGGCTCTGGTGATGGGTGGCCAAGTCAATGATATCGACCACGGCTGGCCGCAGGGCCGCCTGGGCCATACGATGTCCTCCCATCGCATAGGGAGAAATCACCTTATCGGCCCCCGAACGCAGCAATGTCCGTTCACTGCGCTCGGTCTCCGCCCGCGCCACGATGTAGAGCCCAGGGTTCAACTCTTTAGCCGTGAGGGTAACAAAGACGTTGCCCGCATCATTCGCCAGGGCAGCAAAAAGCCCGCGCGCTTGCCCTACTCCCGCAGCCAAGAGGGTCTTCTCCTCTGTCGCATCACCCTGGAGCACCAGATACTGGTTCGCTTCCGCTTCGCGTATGCGTTCCTCTAGCTGCTCAATTACCACAAAGGCAACGGGCTTCGAAGCCAACTCGCGACAGACCACCTCACCAATGCGGCCAAACCCACACACCAAATAATGGTTGCTCAACAGGCCAATTCGCTTCTGCATGCGCCTCCTGCCAAAGAACTGTTGAAACTCTCCCTCCACCACCCTCTCAGTGATCGTGACCATGGTGTAGAATACCACCCCCAGGCCTCCCGCCAGCAGGAGGACCGTGAAGATTTTCCCCACCTGGTCCAGCGGCCGGACTTCGCCAAAGCCAACCGTAGAGAGCGTGATGACAGTCATGTACAGGGCTTCCAGCCAGGTGTAGCCTTCCAGCACGCGATAGCCGATGACCCCTACGGCAGAGACCATGACAAAGAGGAAGGCAGCAAGCCGCAACCCCGAGAACACCCCCACGGAATTCCTCATGGTCTCGCAATGCTCAATAATACGCTTTCAGCACATACTGCTGCATCATGCGATGGGTATTGAAGAACGAGCCGTTGAGCGCGATGGTATGCAGCATCACATCCAGGAACCGGTTCCGCTCACCATAGAAAAGCGGCAACACAATTCTTTCGAGCTTGTCATAGAGAGAAGAAACCACTTTTGATCCGTCACCACCATCTCGCCCATCATCGCCAATGGCCCAGCCGGTCACGCCCTCAATACGTCCCTCAATCCACCACCCATCCAGCACGCTGAGACTCGGCACGCCGTTGAGCGCAGCTTTCATGCCGCTGGTGCCAGACGCTTCCAGTGGCGGTTGCGGAGTGTTGAGCCATACGTCCGCTCCCGCAGTGATGAGCTTGCCGAGGTCCATATCGTAATTGGCCAGATAGGCAATTTTGATCCGCGGTTTCAGCGCCTCTTTCGCCTGAAAGACCCGCTGGATGAGTTCTTTTCCACCAGAATCCTGGGGATGGGCCTTACCCGCGTACACCACCTGCACGGCACCAACGGTCTCGGCAATACGACGCAGCCGATCGAGGTCAGTAAAGAGGAGATCGGCTCTCTTGTACGTCGTAGCGCGGCGGGCGAAGCCCAGCGTGAATACATCGACATCCATCCCGGTGTTAGTTTCACGGTTCACATAATGAATCAATTGTTTCTTCGCCTGACTGTGCGCCTGCCAGACCTCGGGTTTGGGCAGAGTTAAGGCATAGCGCAGACTGAAGTTGTCTTGCCGCCACCCGGGAATGTACCGGTCATAGAGTTGCTGAAAGGGTTCGGCTGTCCACGTCGCGGCGTGCACTCCATTGGTGATAGAGTCGATGACATATCCGGCAAAGAGGTGTTGCGAGACTTCTCCATGTTTCTTCGCCACGCCGTTGACGTAGTGACTCAAGTTGAGAGCCAGATAGGTCATGTTCAGCCGGCCTTCACAACAGAACACCTCTGGCATAGTGAACACCTCGCGGCGACCTAACACCTCAATGACTAACTCCAACGAGAACTGATCATGGCCGGCGGGAATTGGGGTATGGGTCGTGAAGACACACTGCTGTCTGACCGCTTCGATATCCTCGTGAGAGATCGCTTGCCGCCCGGTTAAGCGCGCAGTCTCGTCGAGCAGTTCTAAGGTCAGCAGGCTGGCATGCCCTTCGTTCATATGAAAGCGCGCGATGCTGCCATATCCCAACGCGCGGAGCATACGCACGCCGCCAATCCCCAGCACTACCTCCTGACAGAGGCGATAACGCTTATCCCCACCGTACAGAAAATCAGTCAGGGTCCGGTCCCACTCCGTATTCTCCGGGAGATTGGTATCCAAAAAATACACGGGCACGGCGAACCCGCTCACTCCTTTGGCCTCGTATTGCCAGCAGCGCAGGTATACCGTCCGCCCTTCGATGGTCACGGACACGCGCGGCGACATCTCGCGCAAAAAATCTTCGATGACCCACTCGCTGGGCTCCTCGCTCTGCCTGCCGTCCTTATCGAGTTGCTGGTAGAAATATCCTTTACGATGGAGAAGAGTGATCGCCACCAGCGGCACCTTAAGGTCTGCAGCAGCACGAACAGTGTCTCCTGCCAGTACGCCGAGCCCACCACTGTAGGTCGGCATTTCCGCCTCTAGGCCAATCTCCATGGAAAAATAGGCGATCGTGCCATGGTTATTCATCTGTTTGTCATTAGCCCACGGCTGGCGCCGTGGGCTACCTCCTCACGCCCCTCCGGGGCTTTATTTCGGATAAAGTCTATTCACGAGAATCTTGAGATAGACAATCCCTCAACTCACACTGCATTCTCCCGAGTAGCTTTAGCAAGGAACCTGCCGCTCTCTAAACCGAACGGCAAGAGGTTCATACACACTCATGCATTCGAGCCTGCATGCCGTAGCGTGCGCTATGCGCACGAAAATAGCGGCGTACAGGGAAGACGTGCGCACAGCGCACGCTACCCCGAGTGTACCAACCTCATGCA
>JACQEL010000643.1 GCA_016200595.1 Deltaproteobacteria bacterium | reverse complement strand
GTAGTAAGCGCCAAAGTGTCCAAGGCTGGCGTGCCGGTCCGGATGAGAGAAACCGTCACGATCGGATCAAAAACAACGACGGCGCGGGGCAAGCGATACCTCACGCCTGCGGAGTTAGACAGACAGGTTGCGGCAGGCCTACTCACAGTTCTTGATGAAGAGCGAGACACGCAAGGGAACCTTAAGAAAGTCTTCGTCGAGTCGGTGAAATACATCGAGAGCGACACGGCCTTAGTCAATCGCGTGCTAGGTCGGGAAGTCGGTGGCAAGCAAAACCTCCTTGTCTTTAACGATGAAGCTCACCACGCCTACCGTATCCGTAAGCCTGAACCAGAGGAATCAGAAGAAGACCTGCTTGGTGAGGAGGAAGACACCGAGGAGTTTTTCAAAGAGGCAACGGTATGGGTAGATGGCCTCGATCGTATCCACAAACTCAGAGGAATCAATTTCTGCGTTGATCTCTCCGCGACACCTTATTTCTTGGGACGGGTGGGACAAGAGACGAACCGTACATTCCCGTGGGTGGTGAGCGACTTTGGGCTCACTGACGCTATAGAATCCGGGTTGGTCAAGGTTCCGCAGCTTGCGGTGCGTGACACGACCGGTGCCGCGATTCCCGGCTACTTCAACATCTGGCGATGGATTCTGCCTCAGCTCACTCCTGCTGAGCGCGGTGGTAAGAAAGGGAGTCCAAAGCCTGAGGCGATCCTCAAATGGGCAAATACTCCTATCGCTATGCTAGCCGGACTGTGGGAAGACCTGCGGCGGGAATGGGAACAGGTGCGCGGTGACCCGCGACCGCCGGTGTTCATCCTTGTCTGTAAGAACACCAAGATTGCCAAGATTGTGTACGAATGGCTGGGAGAAAATAAACCACCAACAGGAATTCCGCCAGCCAATATCGAGGGCTTTCTCAACCAATGAGGTCATCCCCTTCAAGGAAAATAAGAAAGGCTACCGGCAGGCAATCCACAACCGGGTCGCCGTTGACTGGGATGCCATCGCTCCACTGCGGCTTGATCCTACGCAAATTCCGCCCGAGGTGCAGATGAAGGCAGCCCTGGTCAATAACCAAGGCCGGCCAGCGCTCACCGGGCCAGGGAAGCTGGAAAATGTTGATCTTAATCCGTATCGTGCTGGTCATCGCCTTCAGGAACTCGTTTTTGAGTTGGCGCACACGCTCACCCGTGACTATGTCAAACAACCAAGCTGTGAGGCCCCAGCCCACGTTCTTTTCCCGCAGCTTGTCAAGATCGCCGAGCGGTATCTCAGGGAGAAAGTGCGGCCAATCCCACCCGCAGACATCCTGGATGTGTTCCTTTCTCCGTATTACGGGTGGGTCATCGAACGGCTTGTCGAGGCAGTAAAGCCCGACACCTCGCTCGGAGAAGCTCCGGAGGTTCCACGTTATGAGACCAGCCGAGGCCCGGGCTCCACTGCCGAGGTAGATTTCTGGACGAGCCGCGATGTCCGGGAGGTGATGCATTCCCATCTCAATTACGTGGTTGCCGATACCAAACGATGGGAGCAGTCAGCCACCTACGTCATTGACACTCACAAGCACGTAGAGGCCTTCGTCAAGAATGCAGGACTAGGCTTTGCTATCCCCTACCTTCACAACGGCCAGCCACACGATTACGTGCCAGACTTTGTCATCCGCCTGAAAGGAGAGCCCCCAAGGTATCTCATCTTAGAGACCAAAGGCTTTGATCCCCTCATGGAAGTAAAAACGCAAGCCGCCATCCGGTGGGTGAACGCCGTCAATGCAGAAGGCAGCTACGGGCAGTGGTGCTATGCCCTCGCTAGAAAGCCAAAAGAGGTCAAGACAAGAATCGAAGCAGTCGCCTCACTGGTTTATGAGTCTTCAGAATCTCTCCAGCAACAAACTACGGATTGACCGTCAGATTCGGATGTCGCCGCGCTACGTCGATAAGGATGTCTGTATCAACGAACGTTTTTTCTGCGATCGCCACGTGTTTCCAACCTTCTCCTCAACTGCCTGGCATAGGTTTGCCCATCAGCGATGTCTTCCCGGTCCTCCCACATACCGCAGAAAGGGGAATCGACGAGGCTTACTTGCTTTCGTGCGTGGGCTTTGCGCGGACTGTTTGGTGACGTGGGAGGGATAGCCAGAGCTTGCACGAGGTCACGGACTACGCCAAGGCGCGCCTTAGGCACGCGCTTGAGCGTATCGATAATTTCTTCAAAGGCCGTCTCTTCTACTTTAATCCGTGCTGCTTTCATGACTATTCTCCACAGATTTTTTCACTGTACTATGACGCTTGATAGTTGTCTGTGAACGTGCCCGAAGGGGGTTCCCGCAATTTTTCTCCTTCCCCTTTCATCCCAGATAACATATTTTATCCATGCTCAGAGGAGGAGGAAACGTGGCGAGACGAAGAAATTCGCGAGCTGTTGCGGTCCAAGAAACGCAGGCCTACCGGCATCGGGAGCAAAGTCGAGCTGTCCCCGACCGCCCCGCGCGTATTCTGCTCAAGGTCATTGAGAATGCGCCTCGTGCAGTTGAGCAAGCACTCGCGAGTTGATCGGTTTCGTCCTATATGAGGAGGCAGAATGGTTTCCGTGAAAGAAAGGATAGAAAGATGAAAGCTGTAGAGCTGATCGGTGAGGTAAATGATAAACATCAACTCCAAGCCCAAGTCCCTGAGACACTGCCACCGGGACGGGTACGCATCATCGTCCTGATTCCTGAAGAAGACGAAGTGGGGCCAGTTTGGCTGCAAGGAATAGCACAGGAATGGGAGGCGGAACTTGGTGATCCGCGTGAGGACCTCTATACGCTAGAAGATGGAAAGCCGGTCGATGCAACGCGATGAGATTTACCTGGCCAGTTTCCCTTTCGGCGATGTGCCGGGCATGAAGCTGCGCCCTGTGCTCTTGCTCACCGAGCCTATTGGTCCAAACAGTGAAGTCTTGGTCGCGTATATTTCGTCGGTTGTTCCGTCAGCATTGTTACCTTCAGATATCCTCCTCGACCTAAGTGAACCAGAAGCCCAGACGACAAACCTGAAAGTAATCTCGGTTCTACGTCTCCACAAACTAGCTACCATTCACGCGACGAGTGTCCGTCGTTATTTGGGAAAGATTGCAGCAACAGTCGGAGATGAGGTCAACGCGAAGTTGAAAGTGCTACTGAGTCTTTAAGCGGTCTGTGTTTCAATCAGCCTAGCCAAGTGTTGCGCTAGGGGCGTCCGCGGCGGTATATCTCCGGGAGGGGGGAGAAGATGCCTGACCAGGATTTCGCTTACGATGTCTTCCTCAGCCATGCCAGCGAAGACACCTCTTGGAGCGAGCAGTTAGCCGAGCGTCTGCGCAACGAAGGCGTACGCGTATGGTTTGATAAATGGGAACTCCGGCCTGGCGCCCATCTGCTGAGGCGGCTGAATGAAGGCTTACAGCAATCCCGCAAGATGCTTGCCGTGTGGAGCGCAAGCTATTTTCGCGACGACAAAGCTTGGACGTTGACAGAAAGTTTTAGTCAGCAGCATGCTGATGTGCTGGCGCGCGAACGGCCACTGATTCCACTCCTTATCGAAGACTGCAAAATCCCGCCAACCTTTTTCAACATTCTCTCCATTGACTTCCGTAATCCCGACGACTTCGATCTTCACTTCCGCCAGTTGGTTGAAGCGCTGGATCTGCCTCGGCGAGAATTTGCCAGAGACGAAGAAGTCGAGTTCCGTGAGCATGACCTCGACAAGTCCAAACGTGATCGGCTGGGTGACAAAAAAGGGAAACGTTTTGCAGAGGAAATTGCGACACTCTACCACCTGCTTGGCTTCGAGGTGAAGCAAGATGTCCAACTTAATGACGTACAGATCGATTTGCAGATTGAGAAGAGAGAAGGCGGCTTACGTACCCAGGTAATTGTCGAGTGCCAAGATAAACGCCTCACTATTTCGGGCTCTTCTGCAAAGTGAGTGGGTGATTTGTGCGCATTT
>JACQEL010000668.1 GCA_016200595.1 Deltaproteobacteria bacterium | reverse complement strand
CGGAGTTCCAGCGGTATTGGCGGGAAGTTCATGGTCCGCTCGTCAAGAATGTTCCTGAGTTCTTTCATTATGTTCGCAAGTACGTGCAGGGACACTCGATACCCGAGCGGGTGCCTGGTTTTCCCCCGCCAGCGTTTACCCCATTCGATGGTATAGCCGAGCTCTGGTTTGATAGTGTTGCCGATATCGGTAAGGCATTTGCCGAGCCGCGTTACCTAGAGATTATCCGGCCCGATGAACTCAAGTTTCTCGACTTACCGAACTGTAGCATGTTCGTAGTGGAGGAAGTGCTTCTGCATGGGTAGTTCACGCAATCCGCAAGCCACATTCCACATTCCGCAATTGGCAGGCGATGCCGGTCTATCAACTCACTAAGGCTCTGCTCTTTCCTGATCCGGAACGAGCGAACCCGCGTGGACTCTTAGCCGTGGGAGGGGACCTGAGTGCGGAACGTTTGGTGTTGGCTTATCGCTTGGGGATCTTTCCTTGGTATGGACCAGGAGAGCCGATTTTGTGGTGGAGTCCGCCTAAACGCTGCATCGTCGAACCGACTCGCTTTCATGCCTCTCGTAGTCTCCAGCGAGTTGTCAGACAGGGGCGCTTCACGGTTACCTTCGACAAAGCGTTCCGGCAGGTGATTCGTGCCTGTGCCGAAACCCGGATCGCCCAAGGTGAGGGAACGTGGATTACACCAGAGATGATCGACGCCTACTGTGCTTTGCACGAAGCGGGGTTCGCCCACTCGGCTGAGGCGTGGTGGGAGGGACAATTAGCCGGAGGGATTTATGGGATCAGTTTTGGCCGAGCCTTTTTTGGTGAATCGATGTTCACGCAAGTCACCAACGGGTCGAAGGTCGCCTTTTTTTCTTTGGCGCAGCGGCTAGCCGAATGGGAGTTCTCGCTCATCGATTGTCAGATTACCAACCCCCACCTCATGCGCCTGGGAGCCTACGAAATCACTCGGAGAGAGTTCCTCCGCAGGCTGAACGAAGCGTTGCAATTCCCCACTCGACGAGGAAAATGGGACTGAACTGCTATCTCAAGGAATTCTTCATCGTGGAAATCACCCAGCGGCCAGCACCTCGGCAGCGGCGCGCTCTCCGGATTGCGCAGCCCCGCTGAACGACGCATAGGGAAACGTCGTCGTATCAACCCCAGCCCAGTGGATGCGCATAAACGGTGCCCGAATCGCAGGCCCGAAGCCAAAGCAGGTGATAACACCCGGCCCCGGGGCGGCAGCGAAATCCCCCCGGGCCCACTCTGCGATGGACCAGTTGTACTCAAAGTATGAATCCGGCTCGGGATTAGTAGGAGGCACGGCAGGGAAGAGGACCTGGGTGGAGAGCTGCCCTGCCTGGTTACCGAAGCGATGGACCATCTCTTGGATAATCCGCGCTTTCCGCTGCGCGCGGCTAAATTGGTTGAACTCACGGGCTTTGTCGCCGGCCACAAAGGCGTTTAACAAGCCGGGCTGGTTGTGGGCCGCGTCCAGACCGGCATCCCGCGTATTCGGGACGAAGTCGTCGGGATCGATCGACACCGTCTCGCCGGAAAGTCCTTGCTTGCGCCAGAAGGCTTCGTCGTAAGCGAGCCAAATCTTCCACACTGAGCCCTGGGGGAAGCGCTGTTGGAGCTGAGCCCGGTCGGGCGGCAGAATCGGCAGGAAGCGGATGAAGTTGGTGAGCGCGGTCGGGATCGCCACGATCACCCGGCGCGCGTGCACGCTGACCGTGTCCGAGGTGACCACAACTCCGTTCGCGTCCTGAGTAATCTGGTGTACCGGTGAGTTCCGATACACCGCCTGAGGACCGAGTATGTCGGCGATGCGTTTGGCCATCCTCTGCGCACCACCGCGGACACGAAATTCGTCGGCTTGGCCTTTGCCTGTGCCTATAGAATTTATAAATCCGCCGAAGGACTTGAGAAAGGCGAGCAGGTGAAGTAAAGACACAGCCCACGTTTCCAGGCCGAAGACGCCAGACAGCGCCGTCTGGAGTATCGCCTTCGCCGCTGGGACATGCATGTTGAGGTCTATCCAGGTGTCGATAGAAATTGTGTCGGCCTCACGGGTGGTCTTCGGTCCCACTATCAGAAGGGGCGGAAAGGCCACGTCATCCCAAGGAGAGTCGGGGTGGATCACCGTCGACATCTGGTCGAGATTGAAGACCGCCGCGGCCAGATCCACTTTCCCGGCTAGAGAAATCGCGGGCAAAGGATCCACAGGATCATGCGCATCATATTGAGAGACTTGGCCATTGGCGTCCACGAAAACGTTAATACCCGAATCAGGCTGCCTGTATACCCCAACCCCCAGCTCCTTCATGAGCTGGCGGATGTTGGGTTGATGCTCAAAGTCAGCCACCCACGCACCACCAATTTCAAAGGGCGTCCCGTCCGAGAGATGCTTTGTCCACACCCGTCCGCCGACCTGGGGGCCGGCTTCGAGCACGACGACGGAACGCTGCTGCTGATGTAGACGGTAAGCTGCCGCGAGCCCCGCATATCCGGCTCCCACGACGCAGAAGTCGGCTTCGAGTGGGGGGGGTGAATCGGCCTCCACTCGCCCGGGTTGGGCGAGCAGGGGTCCAATTCCCCCTGCGGCCAGGGCCGCCGTCGTTAAGAACTGCCGTCTATTCGTCTTGATCTCTGCCATTTGCCTCTCCTCCTTTTCTTTGCGGGATCATGGGTGTGACGACGGCCCGTGTCCGCGCCCGATACGGGATTTGCTGCGAGTGCCGGTTTCACTGTTGCGTGGAGTTCTCTGCCGGGGCGGTGCCAGCAGCGCTTCGACGACGGTCGTCAATCGCCGACGCAGGTCTTCCAGCCTCGCGACAGGATACGTGAACCGCTCCAGTTCGAACCCGCGGATCAGATCCACGATCGTGCGCGCGGCATCGAGCGGACGGCCCACGCCCAGACGTTCGAGCGTCCGCGCCAGCTCGACTTCGAAGCCGCGCTGATACGCTCTGAACTCGCGCGCCAGCACCGGATCATTGGCAGCGTACAGAATCAACTCGTACTCTGCCCGTGTGATCTTGGGATCGACTAACTCCAGGCGCACCGTGTCCACGACAAACCGCACGACTTCAGTGGTACTCATCGTGGCGGCGCGGGGTCCATGCTCGCGGCCTATCGCCGTGAGCCAGGCCTGGGCCTCGACGAGGTAGTGACGGAATGCCTCCCGCACCAACTCCTCGCGCGAAGCAAAATAGTACGTCACTGACCCGGGCGGGACTTGCGCCCGCGCCGCCACGGCGCGATACGTGATCGCGTCGGGTCCACCTTGGCAGATGAGATCGATGCTCGCGGCCAGGATTGTCCTGCGGCGGCGGTCTGTTGCCGTAAAGAGCCGGGTATCATGGGGGATCTTCAGCATTAGTCTCCATCCCCTAATTATGTTTTTTTCGTGAGCCTCTAAGGCCGAAATTCACGGGGCCGGCGGAGCGCGCCAGTTTGTGAGACTAGTACTTTGTCGTAGACTGAGTACCAGGCGAAACTCACGAACTAGACATATGTACAAATTATTGGGATATTTGTCTAGAGTCGAAGGCTTTGGCATGAAAGCTGGCCGGGCGTTTTCTGAGGAATTCAAGAAGAACTGACCATGAGAGAAGCGGGTCGGTCCGACTTTTCCTGAGCGCGAGCAGCGACAGCCACAAGTGTGGTCGGTCACCAGCGAAAATGTATTGCTCGATGGCGGGGGTGCTAAACCGGAATGCACGACCTTAGGACACTGTTCATAGCTGCGTGGGTAGGGGCGAAGCATTTGCCCCGGATAGACCACCGCTGTGGGGAGCCTGACCCACAAATGCTTCGCCCCTACGGTGGACAGGCGCTAGGGTCGTGTGGACCAATCTCTTGCCTCCTGGTTTAGTAGCAATGTCAGGCTGGCAAGACTTCGACGATGTTCCCGCTGGTGCGATCGAGGTTAATCATCGTCCTTTCTTCTCCAAAATCGGAGCTGAGATCGCACAGCAGTATGCTATCCGAGGGCAACCACAGCGTGGAGTCAAATCGGTCAAGGGGGTCCACTTCCCATCTCGTGTCGTTTTCCAGTTGCATAAACCGTCCGGCGCGAAAGACCCGTGTGAGGAAATGGGCTTCACACTTTTGGATGCTGCCTCTCGTCGGGTGCGGTTGGGCGCGGAGGAGCGCGAAGTTTTGCCGGCTCTCCTGCCATTGACGGGTGGTATCAACGTTGAGGGGTAGTGATTGTGGGGTAAGCGCTAGCCCAGAGCTGACCACAGCGCCATGTGGTAGATTTTCAAGCGCGGCCTGTACCCAGGCCGCCTGAGGGATGGCAAAATCGAGAATCAAGGCAGTAACGATCACGTTAAGATGAGCGCGCACGACCGCGAGAGCATTCCCCATTCCCCTTTTCCTCCCTTGCTCACCTTCCTCAGCTTCCATTCACGGGCAAGCGGCCTGAGCGCGTGCTGGTGCGGTGCGTCAGATCACCAATCAAGAAACCCGAGGACAAGGACGAGTACCCCAGCAGCACAAGCAGCCAGAATTTCCATTTCCGTCATCTTTGCTTTCTCATGGTAAGGTAACATCACTGAGATTTATGTTCTACCCAAGCCCCTTTAGTCAACCAGGGAGGGGGCCCATTTTTTTTCGCGGGAGTGGGACCTGTGCGGGTATCGGTACAGCCAAGAGAAAACCCGTTAGGACTGCGCCTTTCGACAATCAGAGGAGGCGACAGTGCCAGCGGCTAGGGACTTTCGCTCACCTGGTCTGCTCGCTACAAGAATAGCTACTAGATCTGGTCTCAGGATTTTTTCACCAGCGAGGGTTCCTCAAGGAGGATCTTATGTTACCGATCCGTGGGCTCTACGAAGTTGCCATTCGTGTCAAAGACCTCTCAAGGGCTGAGGTCTTCTATCGCGAAATTCTCGGCTTGCAGGTGGGTCTCAGAGATGACAGGAGGAACT
>JACQEL010000667.1 GCA_016200595.1 Deltaproteobacteria bacterium | reverse complement strand
AGACGATACAAGGACAAAACAAACGATTGGCACCCCAAAGGACCCAAGGCGTTAGCATTCAGGCAACAAAACACCTGGGGCAACGAAACGATCCGGTTTCTCGGGGTCTTTGACACTGTGGGAGCCTTGGGCGCGCCGTTCGGTATCGTTTTGAGCTGGATCGTTGACAAGATATTTGGCTGCTCATTTCATGATACGCAGTTAAGCTCCATCATTCAGAGTGCCTACCATGCCTTGGCGATCGACGAGCGACGCCTGCCTTTTTGTCCCACATTCATGCAACCGAATACAAGGCATGACTCGTCGAACTTCGAGGAAAAATGGTTTCCCGGCGTTCACTCCGACGTTGGTGGCGGCTATTCCAGTACGGGGTTGTCTGATTTAGTGCTGGACTGGATGGCAAAACAGGCCACGCACCACGGCTTGAATCTAAACTTGCAAAGAATAACGAATCCACCATTCGAACCAAATGTGAAGGAGCCGCCCCACAACTCCCAAACCGTATGGTACCAGCTGCCCAGCGTCCTGCTGGTCAAGTTGCCCGGTTGCATAGGCCTGGTCCCGAAAAAATACAAAGCTGCTATCCCAAATCTCCAGTGGACAGGAGACTACATACGGCCTATTCCAGGCAAGGGCGACGTGAAGCCGTTTATTAAAACTCCTCCAGAGCAAAACATCGATCGGTATAAGGGGAGTTTGCACGCGTGCGTAATCGAGAAGATCAAGCAGGGCGAGGGCCAATATCAGCCGCCAAACGTGTGCTGATGGGTTACGGCTCGCGGCAACGGGGCAGGTTGGCATCGGTGGTAAAAGAGGTGAGTCGCTAAACCAGGAGGCGAGAGATTGGTACACACGACACTAGCGGCTGTCCACCGTAGGGGCGAAGCATTTGCCCCGTATAGCCCAACGCCGTGGGGAGCCTGACACGCAAATGCTTCGCCCCTACCCGCGCAGCTACGAACAGTGTCCTAATGTTGTGCAGTCCGGTTTAGCAGGTTAGTAAAGTAGGGTGACCACAAGTGAAGCAGTGCCCACCAAGCAGAGCGGCTCCGCCTCGCACACAACACGGGAACGGGACGCTCACTGCTGCCTGTCACCCTGAGCTGATTGCAGGGTATTTTTTCAGGCTGGCATTCTAGCGATCCGCGTCAGATTAAGTGAAACCCACACAATCCAGGCAGTCAGCGCGAGCGCAACGATCGTGAAGATCTGTATCCGCTTGACCAGACTCGTCAGCCGTTCGGGCTCTAGCGCCTCGCCGCGTAGCTCAGTCCGTACGATTCTGTGACCCATGCCGAGGGACACTGCGGCACTAACATTGATCAGGAGGAATACTAGCAGTAGCTTGAGCCCCAGCACGCCGCCGAGCAAGGCAAAAAATCGCCGTCCAAACATCGCTTTGTACGACGTCAAGTTGAACGCGCCGGTCATCAAGGCGACGCCCAGCGCGCCAATACTCAAGGGGTTATACAGCTTCAGTGCCTGAGCAAGGAAGCGTTGTTTGTCAGGAGCAGTCGAAATCTGCGTCGCCATCGGCAAGAGCACAACGACTAAGGTGACGCCGCTCCCGAAATACACGGCGAGCCCGAGCAGATGTGCCCACGTCGTGAGAAGATCGCTCATGGGCTGCTGGTTAAACCAGAGCCCTGCTGAAATGTAAATGGCGGGCACGGGAGGGAATCCTCCGTTGACAGTAAAAACCCGAGCCGATATGCTCCCTTACATGCTTCTTCGATCATCTTTCCACGCCATCTATACTAACTGTGAAATGAGGCAAAACTCATGAGTGAGCGGGTGCTCCTGCGCCATCTGGATGTCCCTAACATTCGCAAGCTCGACGTCTATCTGGCTCAGGGCGGCTACGAGGCCGCGCGCAAGGCGCTAACGACGTTGAAGCCGGAGGAAGTGACTGAGCAAGTCAAAGCCTCGAACCTGCGTGGCCGTGGCGGTGCTGGATTTGTGGCGGGCATGAAATGGGGGTTTCTGCCCAAGGATTCCCCTAAGCCTGTCTATCTTTGCTGTAACGCTGATGAAAGCGAGCCCGGAACTTTCAAAGATCGCGCGATCATTGAGTGGAATACCCATATCTTGCTCGAAGGGATTCTGATCGCTGCCTATGCGATTAAGTCCCACACGGCCTACATCTATATCCGCGGCGAGTTTGCCCTGGGAGCGAAACATCTGGAAGAGGCGATTGCTGAGGCTTATGCTAAAGGCTTTCTCGGCAAGAATATTTTCGGCATCGGCTATGATCTTGATGTCTATGTGCACCGTGGTGCGGGCGCCTACATCTGTGGAGAAGAGACCGGGTTGATCGAGTCGTTGGAAGGAAAGCGCGCTTACCCACGCATCAAGCCGCCATTTCCGGCGGTATACGGGTTGTTTGGTAGTCCCACCATCGTCCAGAATGTTGAGACCCTCTCGTGCGTTCCCTCGATCATGAAAAACGGCCCGGCGTGGTTTAAGGCGATTGGTCCGGAGACGGGGCCCGGGCCGAAGATCTACTGCGTAAGCGGTCATGTCGAGAAACCTGGCCTCTATGAATTGCCTATGGGGATGCCCTTACGCGCGGTGATTTACGACTACGCCGGTGGCATCCGTGGCGGAAAAAAGCTGAAAGCGGTCATGCCCGCTGGCTCCTCGTTTCCTGTGCTTAGGCCCGATGAGATCGATGTGAACATGGATTTCGACTCCATGCGGAAGATCAATGCGTTCCTGGGGACGGCTGGCATCATTGTCATGGACGAAGATACCTGTATGGTACGGGCGCTGGAGATTGTCGATCGTTTCTATCACCATGAATCCTGTGGTCAGTGCTCACCCTGTCGCGAAGGCACGGGTTGGCTGCACAAGCTCCTGGTGCGTCTAGAGGAAGGCAATGGCCAAGCCGAAGATATTGATTTGATGAACAAGATCTCCGACAACATGATGGGCAACACCGTTTGCGTCCTTGCTGATGCCGCAGCCATGCCCACCCAGAGCTATATCAGCAAGTTCCGCGACGAGTTTCTCGCTCACGTCACCCTGGGTCGCTGCCCGTTGAAGAAAAATGGCGCAACCCACCAGCACGCAGCGTAGAAAAGTAGTCAGTTGCCAGTAGTCAGTAGGAAAAAGGCATAAGAAAACTGGCGACTGGCAACTGATAACTGACAACTGTTGAGGAAGACATGCCAAAACTCGAAATCGATGGCCGTGAAGTCACGGTCGAGGATGGTCTCAACCTCATTCAAGCGGCCGAGCGCCTCGAGATCGAGGTGCCGCACTACTGCTACCATCCCGGCTTGAGTATTTCTGGGAACTGCCGCATGTGCTTGGTCGAAATCGAAAAGATGCCCAAGTTGCAGATCGCCTGTAATACGCGGGTCACTGAGGGCATGGTCGTCAAGACGACCAGTCCTAAGGTCAAAGCTGCGCAGGCGGCCGTACTGGAATTTCTGCTGATCAATCATCCCATCGACTGTCCGATTTGCGACCAGGCCGGTGAGTGCAAGTTGCAAGATTATTATATGGACTACGGTGTCTACCGCAGCCGTTTTCCGCTTCAGGAGAAAGTTGAGAAGCGCAAAGTTGTGGACCTGGGGCCGCAGGTGGTGCTGGATCAGGAACGCTGCATCCTATGCGCGCGCTGTACGCGATTCCTCGATGAAGTGACGAAGACCAGCGAGTTGGGCATCTTTGCTCGTGGCGATCGTTGTTACATCGATCTTTTCCCTGGTAAGAGACTTGATAATCTCTATTCCGGCAACGTCGTGGATGTTTGCCCGGTCGGCGCGTTGACCAGCAAGGACTTTCGTTTCAAAGCCCGAGTCTGGTACCTGGAGAAAACTGAATCGATCTGTACGCTGTGCGCCAACGGCTGCAACATCGACATCTATCATCGCCGTGGTCAGATGTATCGCTTCCGTCCCCGTTCCAATCCTGACGTGAACCAATACTGGATGTGTGATGAAGGTCGGCTCTGGTACAAAGAACTCCAGAAGGAGAGCCGCATTCTCCGTCCGCTGGTACGCGGAGAACAGGATTTTGCTGCAGTCTCGTGGGACGATGCCGTTGATCGGGTAGTCAGCAGACTCACTCACATCAAAGAGGAGCATGGGGCTGGTGCTATTGCTGGGATCATTGGCGCCAAGGCGACCAACGAAGAAGTTTATCTGTTTTCCCGTTTACTGACCGAGCATGTTGGTACGGAACTCGTTGCGGGTCTGTCCTGGTCTCCGGCAAATGCGTCTCACGATGATTTTCTCATCAAGGCCGATAAGAATCCGAACACGCATGGCTTGCGGGCTCTGGGTTTGCTCAATGGCGGAGTAAGCGCGGCGGATGTTCTTGCGGCTGCGGAAAAAGGAACGGTCAAAGTCCTGCTCATATTTGCCGAGGACCTGGTCCCTGCTTGTGGGCCGGAGAAGCTCGAGGCCGCCTTGGGCAATGTGGAAGTCGTGGTCTTCGATACCGACTACTCGGGAACCACAGAGTATGCCGATACAGTCTTACCGATCGGCACTGCGCCTGAGACTGACGGCACTTTCACCAACTACGCTGGTCGAGTGCAGCGCATCCGACCAGCGTTTGCTCCTCCGGGTGAGGCAAAACCAGGGTGGGAAGTGCTCTCCCACCTAGGCGTCAAATGTGGCGGAACCGACTATTTGTCTAGCTCTGAGGTTTTTGCTGAACTGGCGAACAAAAGTCCGGCCTCTGCAGGACTGACGTACAGCAAGCTCGGTTCACACGGGGTGCAGTTACCAGAAGGAGAGCAGTCGGCCAAGCCGGCGACGACTTAAGATAAACCAGCCGCGTAGAGGCAAGCGGCTGTTCGCTCCCACAGATTGTCAAGCCTACTGCTGGAGTAGGGCATGAAAGATATTACTTCTTGATACATCCGCTGCCCTAGCCTACCATCATTCCATGGCTGCTACTGCTGCGACTGTTCCTACCGTCTATCGTTTCACTCGCGACGCATATTATCGCATGGGTGAAGCAGGTCTATTTGTTGACAAGCGAGTTGAACTGCTCGACGGTGAGATCATTACTATGGCGCCGCAGAATCCGCCCCATGCTGGAGCTACCGGTCACCTCACTTCTCTGCTAGTCCGATTACTCGGCGCGACTTTCTCGGTTCGTATACAATTGCCTATCGTGCTTGATGACTGGAGTGAGCCAGAGCCTGATGTTGCCATCTGTCGGCTGGACCCGGATGATTATATGCGGGCACATCCTAAAGCTGGGGATGTGTTGCTTGTGATTGAGGTTGCCGAGGCCAGTTTGTCGTATGATCGTAGCGGGAAAGTTGCCGCCTATGCAGGCAGCGGTATCCCCGTATATTGGATCGTCAATCTGGTCGATCGCCGCATTGAGGCCCTGAGCGATCCAGACTCTGCCGCACGGCGGTATCGAACGGAAAAGCATGCTGTGGCCGGGGATATGCTGCAACTCCCAGGCGGCGTGCTGCTTGCGGCTGCTGACATTTTGCCACGGTACTAACCCTTGCAAATCGTCACCTGGAACGTCAACTCCATCCGCGCCCGTAAAGAGCGCGTTCTCGCTTGGGTCGTTGCTCAGCAGCCCGACGTACTCTGCTTACAGGAGACCAAGGTCACTGATGACGCTTTTCCACGGACTGACTTTGAGGCGCTCGGCTATCATGTCACGGTCTTTGGCCAGCGGACCTACAATGGCGTAGCAATTTTATCTCGCACACCGCCTACCGAGGTCGTGCGCGCCTTCGCCGACGGTGAGGAGGAACCGGAAGCGCGCTTTCTCACGGCTGTTGTCTCGGGAATACAGGTGATGTGCGTCTATGTGCCCAACGGACAAGTTGTCGGCAGCGACAAGTTCAGCTACAAGTTGGCCTGGTTGAGCCGTCTGCGGCGGTATCTGGACCGCCACTGCGATCCCGCTGATCTGCTGGCCCTGTGTGGTGACCTCAATGTCGCACCCGAGTCGCGAGACGTGCATGATCCCGCGGCGTGGCAAGATACGGTGCTATTCCATTCTGCAGCACGGGCGGCGCTCCAAGAACTCTGCGCTTGGGGGTTGGTGGACGCCTTCCGGCTCCATCACACCGAGAGTGGCTTGTACAGTTGGTGGGACTACCGCCAGCTTGCCTTTCCCAAAAATCATGGGCTGCGCATTGATCATATCTTGGTCACAGCGCCCTTGGCGGCACGCTGTACCGGCGCGCGCATCGACCGCGAGGCGCGCAAAGGGCAGGGCGCGTCGGATCACGCGCCGGTGATTGTCTCGTTTTCAGGGTAAGCTTCCAGCGGTCAGCCGGACAATAACCGGGGAGGGATCGTCTGCAAACCCTCGTCTCAGGCAGAAAGGCTGTTTCTTGTCTTACCTTGTTTTAGCTGATCGCTGATAGCTGACTGCTTATTTTCTCAAACCTTGCCAATTAGTGAATCTCTCGTCTGACTGACGAAATCGAGCAGTTCTTGCTCCGTTTTCGCCCGGCGGAAGGGAATCAGCCGCTGTACGCCCAAGTCAGCGTAGCGCTTCGTGATATCGAGATCGAGTCCTGGGCCGGGGGTAACGCTAATTTCCAATGCTCCCAGATTACTTGGCCTGTTCACTTCCTGTGCTGCTTTCTTGAGGCCGGCAAGACACTTCGCGGTCGCGTCTACAGCCAAGGCGAACCCATACCAACCGTTTGCGTGCTGTACGGCACGGCGAAACGCCTCGGCAGTGTGACCACCGATGACCACTGGCGGGTACGGCTTCTGGACAGGTTGCGGCTTCGCTTGAATACCGCTGAAAGAAACAAACTGGCCTTGATAGGTAGGATTCTCTTGCGACCAGACGGCTTTCATTGCTTCTAAGTATTCCATCGACCGTGGCCCCTTCTGATCAAACGGAATGCCGAGCGCGTCAAACTCCGGCTTGAGATAGCCGATGCCGAGGCCAAAAATGAGGCGCCCACCGGATACGACATCCACACTGGCCAGTTCTTTAGCGAGGACCAGCGGATTCCGTTGTGGAAGGATGATAATGCCAGTGCCAAGTCTCACCTTTTTGGTGTGCGCAGCCACGAAGGCCAAGGCTATCGCAGGATCAAGCAAGGAAGCATGCGGGGGCAGAGGAGAAGGGGGCACTTGGGGATCGGGCAGCACCACGTGCTCGCCTGTCCAGACCGATTCGAAACCTGCGGCCTCAGCAGCTTGTGCGACCCGGGCCGCTACGTCAGGGTTACTACAGGTGTTCATGTTGATGCCGAACAGTCCGAATTTCATCACAGTGTCCTCCTATTCGTGTGAGCCATACTAAACGCCGGGAGCCTAGCCGGTTCTCGGCTGCTATGCAACCTTTCTGGCTGCGTTTGACCTTTCCGGTTTTCCGGTCGTATATTGGCAGAACAAACAACGGAAGCTGAGAAGGAGGGATCAGTGATGGCAACACTGCTGCATATGTCGTTTCGCGTGAGGGATCCGCAGCGCTCGGCTGCCCTCTATGCCGAACTCTTGGGTGGCACGCTCACCGACCCAGGTCCAATACTTCGTCCTGCCGGAGTGAAGAGCATCGCCTTTGGTCAGGGCCGACGTGGCCCGCTGGCAGACATGATGGAGTTCTGGCCGCAGGACAAGCATTGGCAACACGGAGGCTTCGCTGCTAGCAACCCCACTCATCATGAGCCTTTTGGTCACGCCGCTTTTGCGACCGATAAATCGTACGAGGAACTGCAAGCCATTGCCCAAAAGCATGGGGTGGTGATCCGGCAAGAAGAGCGCGGCCTTCGGACGCTCGTGCCGGTGATTTATGACTACGACGGCAATTTTCTCGAGTTCTTCCCGGCTACCACATAAATAGGAAAGACAAGCTATGGTAAAACTGGTTGGCTGTCTGCGACGGAAACCGGGCATGGACGCCGCGGAGTTCCGACGTTATTGGCGGGAAGTTCATGGCCCGCTCGTCAAGAATGTTCCTGAGTTCTTTCATTACGTTCGTAAGTACGTGCAGGGACACTCGATATCCGAGCGGGTGCCTGGCTTTCCCCCGCCGGCGTTTACCCCATTCGATGGTATAGCCGAGCTCTGGTTTGACAATGTTGCCGATATCGGCAAGGCATTTGCCGAGCCGCGTTACCTAGAGAGTATCCGGCCCGATGAACTCAAGTTTCTCGACTTACCGAACTGCGTTATGTGCGTGGTCGCGGAAGTGCCTATGCACGGATAGCCTCAGTTCGCCATTCAACTGGGACACTGTAAGGCCCGTTCGCCCTGAGCGTAGCGTAGGCGAAGTCCAAGGGTGAACAGCGATGCTGGCAGTGGCCTAAATGAAAAACGAATTGCGATAATCTTCATTCT
>JACQEL010000666.1 GCA_016200595.1 Deltaproteobacteria bacterium | reverse complement strand
CTCGCTATGGCGATCTGCAACATCGCTTCGAGGAGTTAGGGGGATTTCGCGCTGACGCTGAGGTCGCCACTGTCCTGACTGGCTTAGGTTTTCGCGAAGACCAGTTCGAGCGGCGTACGGAAACCTTCAGTGGCGGATGGCAGATGCGCATCGCCCTGGCCAAACTCCTGCTCCAACAGCCGGACATCTTGCTGCTTGATGAGCCCACCAACCACCTCGATCTTGATTCTCTGCTGTGGCTCGAAGGCTATCTCAAGGCTTACCGTGGTAGTATCGTGATTATCTCGCACGACCGTGAGTTTCTTGACCGCATGGTCGCACGCATCGCCGCGTTGCATCGCTGTATATTAAACGAATACGTCGGCAATTATTCAGCCTTCGAGCGTCAGTTTGAACGCGAAGTTGAGGCCTACCACAAAGCCTACGCAGAGCAGCAGGAAGAGATCGAACGGATTAAAAAGTTCATCGATACTTTTCGCTATAATGCGCGCAAATCCTCGCAGGTGCAGAGCCGGGTTAAACAATTGGAGAAGATGGAGCGCCTGGAGCCGCCACAAAGTGTTCCCAAAGGGGTGCGGTTTCATTTCCCGCCGGCCCCACGCAGTGGCCGAGTGGTGTTAGAGTTGCGCGGTGTCGGCAAGCGCTACGGAGACTTGCAGGTCTTCCGCAACCTCGACTTGATCATTGAGCGCGGCGACCGCATCGCCTTGGTCGGCGTCAACGGGGCGGGGAAATCGACTTTGAGTCGTATTCTTGCAGGCGTCGAGGACCCCACCGAGGGCGAACGGCGCGTGGGCTATCAGGTCGTGCTCGATTATTATGCCCAACAGCAGGCCGAACAATTGCAAGGTGAGAATACCGTCTACCAGGAGATCGCCCATAATGCCCGCTTGGAAATGGTCCCGGAGTTACGTACGCTGCTCGGCGCTTTTCTCTTCTCAGGGGATACGGTGCAGAAAAAAGTGGCCGTGCTCAGCGGCGGTGAAAAGAGCCGCCTCGCTCTGGCGAAGATGTTACTACAACCCTCTAATCTGCTCATTCTTGACGAGCCGACCAATCACCTCGATATTCGCACCAAGGACGTCTTGAGAGAAGCGCTGTTGCAGTTCAGCGGCACCTTCATCATCGTTTCCCACGATCGCTACTTTCTTAAAGGCTTAGCAACCAAAGTGCTCGAGATGGGCGAGGGTCAGCTCACCGTGTATCCTGGAACGTTTGAGGAGTTTCTCCAGTGGAAGGAACAGGGGGAAAAGTCCGGGGGGCGAAGTCCGAAGTCCGAAGTCCGAAGTCTGAAATTTGCCACCACAAAGCCGCCATTCGCCATGCGCCATGCGCCCTCCACGACAGAGGTGTTGGCCGTTATCGAAGAGGCCAAGCGCGGCAAGATGACATACGCCCAGCAGAAAGCCGTGCGGGCCGAGCGACAAAAACGTGAGCGACAGTTGGGCGATGTGGAACAACAAATTGCTACCTTAGAGGAACGCAAAACTGCGCTTGAGGCGCTGATGGCCGATGGGGCAACCTTCAGCGATCCGCAGCGAGCCCGAGAACTGGCGACTGAATACGATACGCTCAAACGTGAACTCGAGGAGCGCTACGCGGCCTGGACGGAGTTGGCGGAAGAGACGGACGTCTAACGAGGTTTGACGCACAAAATCGGTCATGCGACTGCTGGCCAGGAAAGGGTAGGACAGGCTTCCAGCCTGTCCACACACGGGCTAGAAGCCCGTGCCACCAGGAGCCTCAATTACTGATCTTGCTCGTCAAAATTCATGAAAGGACACCAATGCGAGTAGGGCTGGGAATACCGCCGGTCGGCTTACCTATCAACTTGTGTACGGATATCGTCCGCCAGGCTGAAGAACGAGGATTTGACAGCATCTGGGTGGGTGAAGCGTGGGGAACGGAAACCTGTACGCTGGCCAGCGCGCTACTCGCTCGCAGCCAGCGTATTCACGTGGGGACCGGTATTGTTTCCCTCTATCTGCGACCCCCAACGCTCACAGCCATGCAGGCTGCGACCCTCGATCTTATTGCTCCGGGCCGTGCACGTCTGGGACTAGGCGTGAGCACGCGGAACATCAACACCTTTCACGGCATTCCTTGGGATCATCCGGTCTCACGCACGCGTGAGTATGTTGCCATTCTGCGCCGGCTATTAGCCGGAGAGCGCGTCACCTCTGAAGGAAAATTTTACCGGCCGCGTGGGTTTCAACTCAGCATGCCGGCTCCTAAAGGCCTCCCGATTTATCTGGCAGCAGTAAATCCACGCATGCTGCAACTCGCTGGCGAAGTCGCTGACGGCGTCCTGTTGGCGTGGCTTCCAGCCTCACAGGTGCCGCACTCACTGGCTGAAATCGCCCGCGGGGCAGGGCGAGCCGGGCGCTCGCTGGCCGATATCGACCTTGGCTGTTACATCCATACCGCGGTCACGTCTGACCGTGAGCAGACCTTCAAGCAGCTCCGCCGGGTACTGGTCGGCTATTGTCAGGCGAACACTTACATTCAAGGATTCCGCCGGTTTGGCTATGGCGATATTCTCAATGAAGTGCACGGCCGTTGGCAAGCTGGCGACCGTGCCGGCGCCGAGGCGGCGATCCCCGAACGGATGGTCGAGGATCTTTACGTTTTCGGCACAGTTGAGGAATGCCGCGCTCAGATTGGGCGTTTTGTCCAAGCCGGGATTCAACTGCCGGTGGTAGCCGCTCCACCATCGAGCCGACTCACCGCTGAAGATTTTCACGGACTCCTCGGAGCCTTTGGTCAATGAAGAACAACTGGCTATGGGGTTTTCTGATCCTGGCTGCAACTGGGTGCTATCAGCAGGACCCGATGGTGCGCGCCGCGCAGGACTTGCAAAAAATGGCCTATGATATGGCCAGCCAGCAGGAAGAGCAGAGATACCATCTCAACAGTCTGCATCTGGGTATGACCGACAAGGAAGTGCTCGACGCCGTTGGTCCCCCCTCAGCTCGCCAGAGTATCGCGACCAATGCCGAGGAAAGCCGCGAAGTGTGGACCTATCGTGGGGCCGTAACCCCCCTAGCGACCTTGACGTTTGTCAATCAACGGCTGACCGAGATGAGAGTGGAATGATAGGGGCCAGGGGTCGGGGGTCAGGGGCCAGCAAGGAAAACACGCAACACAAACCGACCCCCGACCCCTGGCCCCCGACCCCCTTACTGCTGCACCGCCATCAGCTGGAAAAGAACACAAAACTGTGCTTGCCACTGCACGGGGAAGAGGGCAGAGTGAGAGCATCCCCGTAAAGGAGAGACTTATGGCCGCACAGGATGCTTTACGCATGAGCCCCGAGGAGTTGCATGCCCGTAGAGGACGAGGAGAACGGGTAGTGATTGTGGATGTACGCACCGAGGATGCGCTCAGCGTCCACCCTTACCAGATTCCCGGCTCTCGCTGGCTGCCCCTGGCGTCAGTTGTAGAGCAGGTGCATACGTTACCTCGCCAGGGTACCATTGTCTGCTATTGAACTTGAAGCGAAGATGCGAGCAGCGCCCGGGCGGCGCTGTGGTTAAAAGCGGAAGGCTTCGAGTCAGCTTTTGCTCTGCAGGGTGGCCTGCTGGCATGGGAACAAGCAGGATACCCAACCAGCCTG
>JACQEL010000073.1 GCA_016200595.1 Deltaproteobacteria bacterium | reverse complement strand
GGTCCACAGCTTGGGGATGATGGTCGGACCTCTGCTGTTTGGTTTCATTGCTGACCATATCAGTCTTGCGAGTGCGTTCTACAGTGCAGGGTTAATAGGGGTCCTTGCTACCGGGGCTTGTTATGCGCTCGCTAACGCGCCCCTATCGGAGCCACAGACCCCCACGATAGTGGAAAAGGAATCGGTGGTGGCGGACTAACGGCAAGCCACGAGTAATATGGAACCTGAGGGCTTCCGTATTACTATTGCAGGCCCAACCCGCATTGACCGCACGCTAGAAATAGGCAAAAAAGCGGTTGGCCTGTCACTATTCGCCAAAAGTAGGGTGGGCACCGCCCACCACACGACAAGGAGGAAGGTATGAAACTCGGCGTTGCCATGTTTGCCACAGATTATGCGGTACGTCCCGACGAATTCGCCCGCGCCTGCGAAGATCGCGGCTTCGAGTCGGCCTGGTTCCCAGAACACACTCATATTCCCGCCAGCCGGCGCACTCCCTGGCCTCTGGGTGGTGACTTGCCGAAGGATTATTGGCATACGCACGACCTGTTCGTGTCTCTGATGGCAGCCGCCGCGGCGACGAAAACCATCAAGGTCGGCAGTGGTATTTGTCTGGTCATCGAACACGATCCCATCAAGCTCGCCAAAGAAGTTGCCTCGGTTGATCAACTCTCGAACGGTCGCCTGCTCTTCGGTATTGGTGGAGGGTGGAACGCGGAGGAGATGGAAAATCACGGCACGCCATTCGATCGCCGCTGGAAGGTGTTGCGGGAAAAGATCGAAGCTATGAAAGCGATTTGGACTGAAGAGAATGCCGAGTATCATGGCGAGTTTGTCAATTTCGACCCTATTTGGTGTTACCCTAAACCCGTGCAAAAACCGCACCCGCCGATCTTGCTCGGGGTGCACACTGGCAGCGGTCTGAACCGGGTGGTGAATTATTGCGATGGCTGGATCCCGGTCGGGGCTGCGGTTCAGGACCTGCGGGTCTCTCTCCAAGATCTACACGCTCGGGCGGAAAAGGCCGGCCGGCAACCGCGAGATCTGTCGGTTTCAATCTTCATGGCTACAGACCAGGAGTCGGTGCTACGACAATATCAAGAACTGGGAGTCGAACGGACCGTTTTCGGAGTGCCCTCTGAAGGGAAAGACAAAGTGCTCCCGCTCTTGGATAAGTACGCCGCCCAGATTGCCAAGGTCGCGTAGAAGCGGGCCCTGATGTTTAGCCTCTCGGTTCGTAGGATACATTTATGCACTAAACCAGGCGGCAAGAGATTGGTCCACACGACCCTAGCGCCTGTCCACCGTAGGGGCGAAGCATTTGCATGTCAGGCTCCCCACAGCGTTGGTCTATCCGGGGCAAATGCTTCGCCCCTACCCACGCAGCTACGAACAGTGTCCTCATGTCGTGCATTCTGGTTTAGTACTGCGTCCGAGTGATTCTGAGGAGTGTCATTCCACACCCCGATCCTCTCCCATTTCGGGAGAGGCAGAAAACGCGCGATTCCCCAAAACCTATCCTGAAGAAGCGCCAGCCCTGACAATGTACGTTGACGGTCGTTCCCTCCCGGACGGTTTTGTGGCCCGAGCCGAAATCTGCATCATCGGCGCGGGCGCAGCCGGCATCACTCTCGCCCGGGAATTCATTGGGCAACCCTTTCGGGTGGCACTGATTGAGAGCGGAGGGTTTGAATTCGATCTGGCTACGCAGGAACTCTACGGAGGCAGTAATATCGGCCACGATTACATCCCGCTTGACCAGGCGCGACTCCGTTATTTTGGCGGAACCACGAATCACTGGGGGGGAAACTGTCTCCCGATCAGACCAATGAATTTTGAGCCCCGGCCGTGGATTCCGTTCAGCGGCTGGCCAATCACCTGGACACAACTCCTCCCCTTCTATCGACGAGCGCACGACGTAATCGGGTTAGGGGAATTCGATTACGATCCAAGCCACCTGTCCGCCAAACTCGGCAAAGCGTTGTTTCCCTTCGACCCCTCTCGTTTTGAGACGGTCTTCTCGCGCTATCGTGCGTTACGGTTTGGCGAGGAATTCAAGGAAGCCATTGGGCAAGCCGAAAATGTCACAACCTATCTCTATGCGAATGTGCTCCCCATCGAGCGCAACTCTGAGACTGATAGCGTCGCTCAGGTCACCGTGGCCACCCTCGCCGGCAAGAGGTATACGGTGCAGGCACGGTATTTCGTGCTGGCTGTGGGCGGCATCGAGAATGCCCGTCTTCTGCTACTGTCTAACAATGTCCAGGCGGCTGGTCTCGGGAATCAAAACGATCTGGTTGGTCGCTTCTTTATGGAGCACATTTGGTATCCTAGTGGCTCCATCATTCCTGTCGACCAGAGTACAGAACTCGATGTCTATGAGCACCAGCATAGTATAGGAGACGATGTAGAGGTACGGGCCCATCTCGCGTTGCCGGAAGACGTTGTGCGCAGAGAACAAATCCCAGACTTTCGTGCTGAGATCGGAGCCAGTCAACTCTCCCCAGAATCCTTTTCTTGGTCACACATAGTAAGGTGTTTGAGGACCAAGGACCGTGCCCTTGAATGTATGAAACATCTTGGGGCTTACGTTGTCGGCATGCTTGCCGAGATGGGCGGGCGCCTGGGGCAGCCTTCCGAGGGAGGGGGAGTAAAATACCGGCTGAACAACTACGTTGAACAGATCCCCAATCCTGAAAGTCGGGTAACACTGTCCGACGAGAAGGATGCCCTGGGTCTCAGGCGTGTTCACCTCAAGTGGCAACTCAGTGATCTCGACAAATATGGTATCCGGCGTGCGCACGAGTTGCTGGCGTTGGAGGTTGGTCGGAGTGGCTTCGGCCGTCTGCGCTTCGAACTCCCGGACCACGAGGAGGAAATTTTACACGGCGCAGGCGGTGGTAATCATCACCTGGGCACGACCAGGATGAGTGATGATCCTAAAACAGGAGTTGTAGACGCAGACTGTCGGCTCTATGGTCTGCATAATCTTTATGTAGCCGGCTCGTCGGTTTTTCCCACCGGGGGTTCTGCTAATCCCACGTTGACCATCGTCGCTTTGTCCCTGAAGCTTGCTGACCACCTCAAGGCGAAGTTTCGCACGTAGTACACGCTCACGGCGGCCCTTTGCTTCACCGCGCAAATTGTCCTAAGCTACAGCGAAAAAAGGAGGACATGATGAGCCTCTCCCCGACGACTCCACGTACTGCCGAGGATCTCTGTGACCGTTTCGGTCCACCCGACGACCTGACGGTCAAACACAAACTTCCCTATATTGATGAGGCAGCAGCTCGCTTCATTGCTCAGTGTCCATTTGTGATCATTGCTACAGCTGATGCGCAGGGGCGCTGCGACGCCTCTCCGAAAGGCGACCCGCCTGGCTTCATCCATATTGCCGACCAGCGCACCTTGTACTTACCCGACCGCTCGGGCAACAAGATGTTTCAAGGCATCACGAACATCTTGCAAAATCCTCATATCGGCATGATCCTCATGATTCCCGGCGAGGAGTGGACCATGCGCATCAACGGCCAAGCCAGGGTAGTCGATGATCCCTCTCTCCTGGAGCGCCTTAGCGCCCGCGACCGGCCAGCGCAGCTTGCCATCGAGGTGAAAGTAGAGGAATGCTTCTTTCACTGCCCGAGGTCATTCAAACGCGCCGAGTTGTGGAACCCTGAGCGCTTTCAGCACTATCAGGGTGATTCGTGGGGCAAAATCTTAGCCCAGCGCACCAATCTGGCCTCGGACAAGGTCGAGCTGTTAGAGCAAGGAATCGCCGAGGCGGTGAAGCATCTACCATAGCAGTAATGAGTAACGAGGACTGAGGACTGAGCAAGATAGAGAACCACCAAGGAGCCTTTTCCTCAGTCCTCATCACTCAGTCCTCAGTCCTGTTATGCTCTCAAACCACGGCAACACGCGCTGCTCGTTAATCGCATAGGTATACGCGTGTCCCCAGTCAGGGAGCTCTTGATAGGTCACGTTATAGCCGAGCTTCTGCAGCAGGGTCACTGACTGACGCGTGAACGCGACGTCGAAGATGAAGTCTTGCGCGCCGTGCACGATCAACAGAGGCACGGCTTTTCCCTGGCTTCGTCGTAACAAAGGATCCACCAGCGCGTGCATTTCTCCGGCAATTACCGCGCTTCCCGCAAACAGTTCGGCACAGGACAGTCCTAAGAGATAGGTGAAAATCCCACCGTCAGAGAGGCCGGTGAGGTAGACTCGCTTGCGGTCTACGGCGTAAGTCGTGCAGACCTCTTCCAGCATGACCTGGATCGAGCGAATATCCAGCGGCGGATTCAGGACTGACCAGGTAGGGCCAGCAGATTTGGGGGAGAGCAATAGATAGCCTTTGCTCTTGGCCGGTCGCAACCAGGTCCAGATGTAGTCATCGCCTCGGCCATATCCGCCGTGCAGGCAGACGATGAGCGGCCAGGTCTGCTGGGGAGTGTAATTTTCTGGCACGTAGAGAGAGTACTGGGTATGAGTGTTGGTGCCCGGTTTATGGCTGAATCCGACCGGAACCTCAGCATCCGACGCTGGGGTTTCCAGGGTTGCAAGTGCAGGCAGGGCAGAGGGCAGCAGCCAATACTGTTGCAAGACCGGCAATTGCGCGCGCAGGTCATAGAGCAGATACAGCCCGCGACAGAGCGCCTGGCGACTCTGCAAAAATGCTTGCGCGAATTGCTGTCCCTTCCCGCTCAAAAAGGTTGTGTACGCCTCAGCAAAGGAGGAGACCGCTTCAGACAGTTTGGTGTGGAACTCTGTGAGTGACTCTGGCGGAGAGAGGGTCACAAGCTCCGTGGTCAGGGTTGGGAAAAGATCCTCACCGGCTTCCCGCAAGCGTGTTTGTGCCTCACCTACGCGGCCCAAGTGGATTTCCTCTTGAAGTTTCTCGAACGTGCGGAGGAAAGGCAGAAGCTTTTCTTCGGTACGTTGTACCACCTCTCTGTATTTTTCTTTTGTAGATTCCATCGTTCACCTTATCGCCGTCCACCCTTCGACAAGCTCAGGGCGAACGGGGAAACAGACAACGTTCAATAGCCGTTCGTGCTGAGCCTGTCGAAGCATGAACGGATTCACCCTCACCCAATCCGCACACTCATCTCTTCGCCGTTGCCGATGGACAGCAGATGGCTGCGAACGTTCGAGTATGCGCGCACGTGCTCCTGATAGCGGCGCATGGTTTCCTGAAAAGCCTTGGGAAAGGTAATGTTGTCAGCTACGACGCAACCGCCCACACGCAGCTTGGGCAGGAGCGCATCAAAATAGGCAAAGTAGTCATCTTTCCAGGCATCAAGAAAAACCAGGTCAATCGGCCCAGCCAGTTCTTGCACGATCGCTTTAGCATCACCTAGACGCACTTCTACGACATCGCTCAACCCCGCACGGGCGATATGGTCTAGCGCTTGTTTATGTTTGGCTGCGATCGCCTCCATACCGATGACATAACCCCCGGTCGCGCGGGCAGCTTCGCCAAGCCACAGAGCTGTATAGCCGATCGAAGTGCCCACTTCAACAATGCGCTTGGCCTCCATGGCGCGAATCAGTAAGTTGAGAAAACCTGCCGTCTCCGGTCCGGCTGCTAGAGCAAGCTGATTAACATCGGGCGGAATGCCTTGAGAGAACTGTTCGGCCTCACGAGCAACCCGCTCTTGCAGTTCATCAACAACTTTTTGTACTTGTGGATCCATAATTCTCCTTTTACCCAGCGAGAATCTTCTCCCGGACAAAATCCGGATAGCTGCGCGTCAGCTTTTCTTTCACTACAGTTCGCAACATGTGCAGCTCTTGTGCGGTAGGCGGCGGTGTCAGTCGGAGAGACGGCGAGACGCGCAGAGCGAACCCAGTATTTTGCCGGATATCTTCCACTGAGGAACCGGGTTGGACGCTGTGCAAAACCCACTCTCCCGCTGCTTTGTCCCAAGTAAGCACAGCTTTCGGCGTCACCAGGAGCGCAGGGCCGCCTTCACGATAGACGTTTTCCGGCGTGACACCCGCGGCGGTCACGAAATCCACCTGCTCGACGAAGATGCGTCGCGTGTGTTCGGCACGGAAGAGAATGACACGGTGGGCCATGTAGTACAGCATGGCCGATCCATAGGCGCCGGCCATCCTCACTGACGGCGCATTGTAGTCGCCGATCACGTGGAGGTTGAAATTACCACGCCGGTCGAACTGAATGCCACTGAGAAAGAAGAGGTCCAGTTCTCCTCGTTGTGCCATGAAATGCAATTCACTACTTCCGGCCGGGAAGGGATAATACTCTGCGCTGTCTAAGATGATGAGAGTGATATGAGGGGCGTGAAGTTGTTCCGCCAGAATACAGCCTGCAGCCGGGATAGGAGACACAGCGCCGACCCCGACGGTCTCACCGTCCCGGACCTCTCGCGAGATGACTACGGCCATCAGCTCTTCGGGTGTGTAGTCTACGGTCTGGCTTGACATATCAATTTGCCCTGGTTCAGTCATTGCTGTAGCCCAGATGCAGCGAAGCGGAATCTGGAAACCACAGAGCCCTGGATTTCGCTACGCTCCATCCAGGCTACTCCTTTCATCTCCCGTCTAACGAGTAGCTATATCCACGCACTCCAAATATTCTTGCTGACTGCGCACGCCATAAATGTAGCGTTCTAGATAGACCTGGAAGCTTGCCGCGTCTTTCGCTGCTTCGAGGTATTCCCGGCAATGCACGTCATCAGCTTCATATAGAGGGCCAAAACCGCAGGGATGGGCGCCCAACGGAGCGTAAGCAACAACATCCACATCAATAGCTGGCAGAAAGGTATCATCCACTGCGTCTCTGCGTGTTAGCTCAGCCTCGACAATTTCCTCAGCAGTAACGATCACCCGTCGAGCGGCCCGCGCCATCATCAGATCGTCTCGATGTCCTGGAGTGACGGCATTGCCCCAACGGTCCGCTTTCACGGCATGAAAGACGGCCACATCAGGACGGATGGGCTGCGCCATGACGACGGGCTCGCCGGGGTTGAAAGGATTCTCTTTGACGAGAAGGTCAGGACGATGCTTAAGGATATCGCTGTGTAACAACCCGCGCACGGCAATGAAGGGAACTCCCATAGATCCAGCCTGGACCATACTATAGAGCACCCCTCAGGTACTGTCCTTCATCTTGATGAGCCCCGCGCGTAGAGCACGCTGGAAGTTCGGAGCCGGGCCATAGGTACTCAAAGCACACGAGCACGTCTCGTACTCCGCCACGACACCCGCGCCAATCAACAGGTCAGCGTTAAGCCCGCCGCCAGTGAGCGTTACCAGGCGCAATTGTTTAACCCCGTGCCGGATCAGTTCACGCAGAAAAGCCATGGGGGCGTTATCCAGTGTAGAAGTCGTTAGCCCCAGGAGTGCACCGTTGCTTACACTGGCGGCTGCTTCTTCCAGAGGCATGAGCTTCTCTTGCATGTACAGCTCCTTATCGCCACGCTTAAAGCCTAAAAGGCAATAGAAAGTCTATTTTTTATCCCATTACGTTTTACGCCTGTAACTACTCAGCCGCAGAGCGGCGGATGAAGGTAGGCCGGCCTTTCAAGGCCGGTTGCGGGGAAACGTCACAACCCTCGCGTCGCGCCGCGACGCGCTGAATGCTGCGCTCTCGGATACAGGCCGTAAACGACCGGCCTACCATCAACCGTCCCTACGGGACGAAAAGGGCTGAGCAGTTACTTACTTACGCTTTACGTTTTACGTGCTTACATTTTACGCTCTCAACTTTCGGCGGTCACAATGCGAGCAACCCGCGACAGCGGATGCCCTTTCGCGTCGATCTGTAGCGTATTGAACCAGCCAAAGGGCGTGCGATAACTTTGCAGCCCCGCGTTGACGAGTTCCTGCTGCGTACGACTTAGGACATCGATAGCAGCTTCTGGAGCACTCAGTTCGCCGAAAAGATGAGCAAAAGGGTGCAGAACGACCGTGGTCACCTTCAGCTGAGTTGCCAGTTTGATTATCTCTATGCCAGCACGTTGCGCAACCAGATCCGGAGCACGCTCGTCTCCGCGCTCCACACTAGCGAGGACGACTAACGTTTCTTCAACTCGTGTGACCGGATCATCATATTGCTCATAGACCTTCGAGCGACCCTTGGTAGTGATCGTGCAGCAGAAGCTATTCACATGCAAGATCAGGAAGCGCATGTCGGGACCTGCTCACGACTTCGGAAAAGTCGACTGCTGGGCACTAGGAATAGCGCTGAGAAACTCGGGGTTCTTTTGCTCCAGGATCCTTTCCATACGCGCGCGCACGGACGGCAAAAATTCCGGGTGCGGGAGAATATAGAACTGCTCGTCCTGAATCGCGGCAAAGACTTTTTCCGCGACTTCTGCAGGTGGTGTACCGCTAGCAACGCTAGAGAGCATCAGGATGGCGAAAGACTGCTCCGCTTCGGAAAACTGTTGCTCTGGCACGCGTAAGTGGACTGGACGGTTACGCTCCGAAGTCACGATGTTCGTATTGACAAACCCGGGACACAAAACGGAGACTTTTACTGGTGCTCCTTGGAGTGCTAGCTCCAGAGACAGCGACTCGGAGATGGCCACGACGGCGAACTTGGTGGCATCATAGATCGACATAAACGGAGACGAGAGAAGCCCCGCCAGCGACGCAGTGTTCACGACATGGCCTTCAGTGCCCTGCTTCAGCATGATCGGCACGAAGCTGCGAATGCCATGAATCACACCCCACAGGTTGACCCCGAACCCCCATTCCCAGTTTTGTAGGGGCTGGGTCCAGGTCGGACCGAACCCACCACCGACACCAGCGTTATTGCAGAGAATGTGGACTGCGCCGAAGGTGTCGAGGGTTTTCTGCGCTAACGCTTCCACCGAGTCTGCCTTCGACACATCTGCTACTACACCAAGGACGGTTGCGCCTTTGCTGCGCATTTCGCTTTCCGCTTGGCGTAAAGAGCCTTCCTCCACATCGGCCAGGACGACTCTCATGCCGGCCGCGGCAAAACGATCTGCTAACGCACGGCCGATGCCACTAGCGGCGCCAGTGACCACGGCGACACGCTCTTTGAATTCCTTCATCGAACTTCCTCCTATGGCAGTATAAGACACGCGAGTCCACGGAGTGTATCCGACTTGTTCACTTCTAGCTATGGTAAAAGCTAGCTTCTGCGGAAGGGAGAATTCCACTATGGAAGGGAAAGAACTGCAAAGTCGTATCGAGGGTACGGTGACGACCTCTACCGACGCGAAGTACGAGAATCTCCGACGCGAGCTTATCTGGAACCAACTGACGCCGGCACGTTATCCTCAGATGATTGTGCAAGTCGCGACCGAGCAGGATGTCGTTGAGGCAGTTCGGTTTGCCCGTACGCATCGGATGAAAGTTGCTGTGCGTGGCGGAGGTCATAGCTGGGTGGGATTTTCGCTACGTGACGAAAGTTTGCTGCTTGATCTTGGGCGCCTCACCCAGGTCTCGATTGATCGCGCGGCTGGCACGGCAGCAATTCAACCGGCGGTCAGCGGTCAGGATCTGAACCGTCAGTTGGCCGTGCATGGGCTGGCCTTTCCCGTCGGCCATTGCCCAACAGTTTCCCTCAGCGGCTTTTTGCTGAACGGCGGCCTCGGCTGGAACTTCAACAGCTGGGGGCCTGCCTGCTTCAGCATCGAAGCCGCTAACGCAGTCACTGCGGACGGAAGCCTGGTCAGTGTCAACCAGGAGCAAAACACCGACCTGCTCTGGGCGATTCGTGGTGCCGGTCCAGGCTTCTTTGCGGTGGTGACCAGATACTGTCTCAAGCTGTACCCGGCGCCGCGCGCGATGACCACTAGTACCTATTTTTACCCGCTGCAGCAGGTCGAAGAGGTGGGAGCGTGGGCCGCGAATATCGCTGGAAGGCTGCCGAAGGAAGTTGAACTGACGATTTTCTTCGCGCCGGCACCGCCTGCCTTTGCCGAGCGCTGTAAGGCCAGCAACGGCTTTGCCTGTATCCTGAGCGCAACTGCATTCGTCGACACCCAGAGCGAGGCGACTGCCATACTCAGCATTCTGGATAGTTGCCCCGTTGCACACCAGTGCCTGGGAAAAGAGTTAAATCAGCCCACTCCATTTGACACTTTGTTCGAGATGGGGGACATGTTGTGGCCGGGACGTCGCCACTACTCAGCCGACACGCTCTGGTCGAACTCGTCGCCTGCGAAGCTGCTGGCAACTTTGCGCGATCATTTCATGCGCGCACCGTCCCCGCAGTCACTGGCAGTGCTCGTATTTTCCTCCGGTGTGGATGGCGTTGCGTCTCCGCTGCCCGACGCTGCCTTCTCGATGACAGCGAAGATGTTACTCCTGTGCTATGCGATCTGGGAGCGGCCGGCAGATAACGCTGCCAACATCGCATGGCACCAGGAGACGATAGCCGCGGTGGATCCATTTGCAGTAGGCCATTATGTGGGCGAGTCTGACATCGTGGCGGCTCCGGCGCGTGCCGAACGGTCGTTTGCGCCAGCGAACTGGCAGCGCCTCCAGGCGCTTCGCCGGAAATACGACCCGGACGGTCTTTTTCATGGACACTTCGGCACGCGCTGAGCGCAGAAGAACCGCCAGAACGATCGGTTGATCGCTTTAGCACAATCTGTAGTTACGTTTACCAAGCCTGCGCGTGTAGAGACGCGAGATCTCGCGTCTCTACGAGTGGAGGACAGGAAGGCTGATTTGAAAAGTGCTCTAGGGGCGGACCTCATAATACGCGTTGAGGGGGTTCTCGAAGTCATGGCTCTTGAAACGTGAGAAGCCAACTTCCGTGACCATCCGGCGGGCTACTGGTTCCGGAAAACCCAGCGTCCCCAGTCCCGCCCCTCCTGGTTCAGACAGCGCTGAGGACATGCAACTCAGGACCGAAAAGCCGTACATCAACGGAGCCAAGGGATTATTGCTCAGGTTTTCTTCAAAAGAGCCTTGGCCATGAATGTCGGCGATGAGCCAAGTCCCCTGTGGCTGTATGGCTTGGCGAATGGCGCGGATGACGACTTGGGGATGCGCCATATCATGAATACAGTCAAAGGTAGTAATGAAGTCAAAGCTGGCATCGCCGGGCAGGGCATCGCTGGCCGCATCATGGAAGGTCACGTTGCGCACGCCGGCCTTGGCTTTGTTGTCCTGAGCGCGGGCGAGCGCGTACTTCGAGATATCATAACCGTGAAAAGCAGACTGAGGGAATGCTTTCGCCATCTCGATGAGGGCGATGCCAGCGCCACAGCCCACATCGGCGACTTTCGCCCCGGCTTGGAGTTTCGGCGCTACTCCCTCGAGTTTTGGTAGAGCTACTGGCACAAGTTGTGAGCGAAACCAAGGGGCGAACAACCGCTCGATCCCACGGGCTCCCTCCGGCCCAAACGCATCATAGGGCAGACCGAGACCACTCTTGAAGGACTCGGGCAGCCGCTCTACGACAGCCATTTGCTGTGGGAGCGCACTAAAGCCACCACCCAGAAATAGGGGACTATTCTCATCTGCCAGCACCAGCGCGCCCTCCGGGGACAAGGCAAAACGCCCCTCGCCTGTGTAGTCAAGCAACCCTGCCGCCGCCTGTCCCTGCAACCATTCACGGATCCAGCGTTCGTGCAGTCCCGTCTTACGCGCGAGTTCCTCGCTGGTGAGCGGTTCCGCGCCCTGCAGGGCTTGATACAGGCCCAAGCGGTCGCCCAAATAGATCATCGCTGAGATGACGGCCCCGCCGAGCAGGCCAAAGACCTGTTCAGCAGTTTTCTTCGCTTTGTCCATGTCGATGTGTTGCCGAGCTGTCGCCATACAATATCCCTCCTGCGTAGTGAAAGTATCGATAGCTTAGGCGGCAAAGTTTTCTCAAGCAAACCCCCTCCCGCCAAGGAGCAAATAGCCCTCTTCACCGTGCGGACCGCGGGCGGGGAGTACAGGTGTTACGCTTGACGTAACATAGCACGGGTGCTAGAGCACTGCCGTGATCCGCTCGTTTGGTGATCCCGATACCCAAGCGCTCTACGAAGGCCGTCGCGTACGTCGCTTTGATGGTATTGCCGCGCAAGCCCAGCGCCGCCTGAACCTGCTCGACAACGCTACTGAGTTGCGAGACCTGGCCGGGTTACCAAGTAACCGGTTGGAAGCGCTCAAGGGGGAGCGCAAAGGGCAGTACAGTGTGCGGATCAATGATCAATGGCGGATCTGCTTTGAATGGCGTCAGGACGGGCCACATAAGGTGGAAATTGTTGACTATCATTGAGGGAGCAACACCGATGACGATCAGGAATACCATGCGCCCCATTCATCCGGGGGAACAACTGCGCGAAGAGGTGGAGGTCTTAGGGGTGTCGGCGCGGCAATTAGCCAAGGCACTGGGCGTGCCGGTCAATCGGATCACTGGCATCCTGAACGAGCAGCGCGCCGTCACAGCCGACACGGCGTTACGGCTGGCACGCTACTTCGGGACGACGCCGGAGTTGTGGTTGAACTTGCAGAGTGCGTATGAGTTACGCCGGGCTCGCCAGGTGGTTGGGAAGCAGATCGAGCGGGCTGTGAGGCCACGGGCGGCGTAACCGTGTCGAGCCCCTCTGCACTCATTTGCTACATAGACAAGAGCTTGAAGCCTCTTTTTACTTTTTTCTTCCCTACCGTCTTAAGCCTCCGGCCTGAAGCCTAGTTTGCAGCTTCGCACGGGCGAACCAGCCGCCCATAGGACCTAGAAAGATGCTGGGTTTCGCTTAGCTCAACCCAGCCTACGCCACTACGGCACTGAAGACTTGGCAAAAGGCTGGCTTGTGGAACGGAGCGATTACGAACTCGCATTGCTCGAGAAAACCCGGAAATAGGCGAGTTAAGAGGAAGTTTGCTCTCGGCCTTGCCTTGAAAGGCCGGGCCACCTTCACACGCCGCCCCACGACCTCCGCCTCATCGCATCGCGATGCCGTGACGGTAGCCGAGGGCTGCATTCCCTGATCGGCCTTGGTAGTGATTGTTCCGGTGGCTGTTGTATGTCAAATTTGGGCGGAGAGCCGAAGCTGGAGCAACCCATGAAAACGCGCAAACGCAAAGAACTCGGGCAATATATCGTGGCTGACCCGGAAATCTGTAGTGGCCAGTTGACGTTTAAGGGCACGCGCATTTTAGTTTCGGACGTGCTGTATCTATTGACCAAAGGATGGAGCTGGAATCGCATCACGGCAGCTTATGATGAACACCTTGATCCAGAAGCGATTGCTGAAGCAATTGGGCTGGCTCGAGAGTCGCTCGTTGAACGTACGGAAAAGCGACAGCGGGCGGCATGAACGTCTTGGATGAAAACATCATTGCTCCTGAACGAGAGCGTCTTCGAGAATGGCGCATTCATTTCCGGTACATCGGGGGAGAGGTCGGCCACCGCGGAATGAAAGATCGTGAAGAGATTATTCCTCTCCTCCACGCCATTCGGCAGCCCACGTTCTTCACCCGGGACCAGGGTTTCTATTCTTCAATCTTGCGCCATCCGGGATATTGTCTCGTGTACCTTGATGTTGAAGCAGACGAGACAGCCGACTCCGTCCGCCAATTCCTGCGATGTCAGCTTTTTCGCACTCGTTCCCAACGCATGGGAAAAGTTGCACGTGTCCGCCACAGCGGCATAAGCTACTGGCAGAGGCACGAGAGAGACGAACAAATGGTCAGCTGGTGACCAATAGAAGGAGAGAGGCTCAGAGGGAGAGAGAGTCAGATCTTATAGTAACACACGGCGAGGAATGGTGAAGACTGAGGCAAGAGGACACTGAGGCAAAGAGAAAGACCTGACCCTATTCCTTGCCCTGCTATTCCTTGCCCTATTCCTTGACGAGAGCGCGAGATCTCTGCGAGCAGATTGGTGATGCTCATCAACTTTTTCCCATACTCTTCAGTCTCTGGACCTTCCACATCATGCGTGCTGAACTCACCACAGCACACGCTTTGGCTGAGCAACTCCTCAGTTTGGCTCAGCGCCAACCAGACTCTGCCCTCCTCATCGAAGGACACTGGGCAGTTGGCTGCAGCCTGTTCCTCGGCTGGCTCACAGAAGCTCGATCTCATCTTGAGGAGGGCTACGCCTTGTACGACCCCTCCCGGCACCACGCCCTTGCTTTCGTCTACGGTCAAGACCCGGGAGTGAGTTGCAGCTGCTATGCCGGTTTGGCGGCATGCTATCGGTGGACTTTCTGTTCCATAGGGTGGACACTGTATGTGTGGAATTTCCCTAGTGCAATTCAACCCCACCGTCCACGTTGATCGCCTGCCCGGTGACATTCTCAGCCGCGGCCAGATACACCGCCAGTTGCCCAATATCATCAGGTGTCTGCGGGCGGCCCAGCGGGATGAGTCCTTTGACATAACGCTGCCAGGCGTCCTCTTTGGCTTCATTGGGCCGTTTTAAGGTCTCGGCCAAATACTCCCACATCTGCGTGCGTAAGATGCCCGGACAGATGGCATTCACGCGAATGTTGGCCGGGGCCAACTCTTTGGCGAGGGAATTGGAGAAACCCACGACCGCGAACTTCGAGGCACAGTAATGCGCGAGCCCCGCGGCCCCGTTTTTCCCAGCGATTGAGGCAATATTGATAATGCAGCCACTGCTACGAGTTTTCATGGCTGGAATGGCGGCCTGGCACGAGAGAAAAACGCCTTTGACATTGACGGCAAAGGTCAAATCCCAGGCGTCCTCAGTCATAGCCTCGACGGAGGAAACACTGACGACACCGGCGTTGCAGACGAGAATATGGAGCCCGCCCAAGCGGTTGACCGTCTCTTCTACCATCCGGGCAGCGTCCTCCTTCTTGCGGACATCCGCTTGAATCGCTAGCGACCGGCGACCACAAGCCGTAATTTCGGCTGCGGTTTGCTGGGCCGCAGTAAAGCCGCCGATGGCTGCGTTACTATACTGCTGGGCGGCACTGGAGATGTGTTCGAGATCGGCAATGGCCACATCGGCTCCGGCCTGCGCCAGGGCGAGAGCGATGCCCCGTCCAATGCCGCGTGCGCCGCCGGTGACGAGCGCCACTTGTCCGTTGAGTTGGGTCATATTAGCCTCCTTTTCAACTCGACACTGCTAGGATTAGGAAAGCTCCTCTAAACCAAGACGCATGAGGTTAGTACACTCGGGGTAGCGTGCGCTGTGTGCACGTCTTCTCTGTACGCCGCTATTGTCGTGCGCATAGCGCAGGCTACGGCATTCAGGCTCGGATACGTGAGTGTATGAATCTCTTGCCGTTCGATTTAGCAGCGCTTTTGCTTCTGGCAAATCTTTGGTGTCAAAGTCTCCACTCTGCTTTTAAGCCTGGAATGCGACCGAATGCAAGCAGAACGCCCCATATGCTCTGCCTGGGCTTTTTCGTCAGTGCTCTACGTGGGCTGGTAGGCTTATCAGGTGGCCAGCGCTCTATCCCACCACTTGGCAATACGTACCTTGCCCTTTATATTTACCCATCTATGAGGAAGAACTCGATGGCACCTACCCTGCGTTCAGCTCCTGTGCAACGAAAGAACTTCTATTTACGGGTTGACACCTTAAAGCGAGCACAGAAGGCTTTGGGAGCCCGGACTGAGACCGAGGCCGTAGAGCGGGCGCTGGAATTAGTGGTGTTTCAGGAAGACGCCCTCAAGGCGTTCCGGGAGCTATGCGAGAAGGGAGAGGTGGAGGATGTCTTCGGCCACTATCGCCGGCCGAGTTCCTAATCAGTCGATCTACGACACCAGCGTCTATATTAGTGCTATCCGCAGCCGGGCTTATTACGAGAGCATTTTGCCGCACGTTACCCGTTCCCTGCCCACGACCTATTTTTGTGCAGTCGTCGCCCAAGAACTTAAAGCTGGCTGCCACACTCCTGCAGCACACGATCGGGTAGAGGCATTTCTACGCCCGTTCCGGCGAACCGGGCGTCTGATCGCCCCAACATTTGCGGATTGGGAAGAGGCCGGGGATCTGCTGGCACGCATACTTAAAGAGCGGTCCGATCTGAAAGACAAACTCCCGCATCTTATCAACGATATTCTGATTGCGCTGTGCGCAGTACGGCTGGGAGCGATGGTGTACACTGCCAATGAAGAGGACTTTACGCTCGTGCAGCGTTACAAGCGCTTTCGCTTTGAGGTGAGGTGAGGTGAGCGGAGAAATTCAATCACGATGACAAGGTTTCCAACAGTGTCTTAGCATCTTTCAAGTCAACCGTAGCAAACCCTTCGGTAAACCAATTGTAGATGTCTGCTAGCATCTGCCGGGCTTCGTCTTTCTTCCCTTGCTGTTGCCACAAACGAGCGAGGCTCGTGGTCGCGCGCAGTTCCCACCACTTTGCCTCCTGTCTCCGAGCAACGTCTAATGCCTTGAGAAAGCACGCTTCGGCTTCTCCTGAACGATGAATTCTGAATGATGAACGATGAACTGAAGAGGTTTTTAATTCATCATTCAGCGTTCCGCGTTCAGCATTTAAGAGAAGTTCACCTTTGAGACGATAGAGTTCGGCTTCATAGATGCGGTCTCCTTGCTCTTCTATGCGCGCGAGCAATTCTCCAATGACACGCAACCCTTCGTCTGGACGGTTTGTTTCTCTATACGCTTCCGTCAGCAAAACGAGATAGACGGAGAGCACCACCCCGCCATTCCCTTTGTGGAGCGCTAATCCCTGCTGCATCTGCGCCAGCCCGTCTGCTTCGTTGCCTTGCTTCACGAGAGCCCAACCCTGAAACATCAGACCCGTAGCCTGGAAATATGACAGTTCGTGTTCTTGCGAAAGGAGGAGCTGCGCTTGCGTCTGCTCTTGGACTGCGTGCTGGTCTTGACAGTAATGATAGTAGATAGCAGCAAAGAGCAGCGTCGGCGCCAGGGTCGGTGGGTGGGCGAGTTCCTTGGCTCGTACGAATGCTTCTTCGATCTTCTTTCGCGCCTGGTCTGGGTACCCGAGCAGACATAAGCAAAGAGCGACCCGAAATAGACAGCCGGTTGCCGGGTCATAGCCAAAACGGAAGGCCAGCGCGTGATGTTGCTGCGCATCATACAATGACAATCCGCGCTCGAGAGCCACGCGTGCTGGGCGGTTTTCCCCGAGAAAGGCTAACGTCGCCCCTAAGGCATGATGGGCTTCCAGTTGGAGAGCGGAATCTTGTGACCGCTGTGCAATAGTGATGAGCTGCTCCGCGAGTTCACGGGCAACTTGTATGGCTCCACGTGCCAAGTAGAACTGCCAGAGCCCCCGGAGCGCGGGGAACAGGTCTGGTGTTCCTCCGAGTTGCTGTGACAGCGTATGGGCTCGCAAGTATACCTGTTCAACCTCGGGGGCGGAAAATCCCTTTACGGCTTGTAAAGGAACGCCCAACGCAATCTGGAGGACGAGTTCTCGTCGGGTACGCTCATCTGAGTCCGGGAGTGTCCTGAGCAGCGCCAACGCGGTCGAGAGGTGGTTGATTGCGACCGCATTTGCCGACCGTTGCACGGCCTGGTGTCCAGCGAGTTGCAAGTATTCTATCGCTTTCTGCGTATTCCCGCTGCGGCTGTAGTGATAGGATAACTCGTTGTAATGATCGTCAAGGTGGCTGCCAAAGACTTTCTCAATCGTCTGTGCCATCTGTTCGTGCATCACCTTGCGCCGCTCTAGGAGTAGCGAGTTGTAGGCGACTTCCTGTGTCAGCGCGTGCTTAAAGACGTACTCAACTTCGGGAAACGCGGGTTGCTCGTAGATGAATTCTGCCGTCTGTAACTGCGAGAGCAGATGTTGCAGCGTATCTTCAGCGTGAGGCACGACCCGATTCACTAACGTGAACGAAAACTCTTTGCCCATGACCGCCAGGGTTTGCAGCAGCTCTTTCGCTTCTGGAGAGAGGCGATCGATACGCGAGGCCAGAACGGTGCGCACCGTAGCCGGCAGACGGAGGGGCGTTGGCGGGGGCGCCTGGCTCGATATCCCTCCGTCGAGGAGGTGTTGCTCGCGTAACGCCTGGACAATCTCTTCGATGAAAAACGGATTACCCTCGGTTTTGTCGAGGATCTCCCGTTTGAGTGGCTCCCAGGCCGCCTCACTCCCCAGCAGCGCGGTCAGGAGTGTACCAGCATCCTCTGGGCCCAGAGGATCAAGTCGCACATGGGTGTAGTACGTCTTCGTACCCCAGTGGTGCTGATATTCGGGGCGAAAATTGACCAACAACAACACGCGGGCGTTCGCCACGCCCTCACTCAAGAGATTCAAGAATGCCTCAGATTCTGTGTCCAGCCAGTGCAAGTCTTCAAAAATGAGAATGACGGGCTGGTTGAGACTCTCGCGGATGAGGATACGCTTGATGGCCTCCAGGGTGCGCCGCCGGCGGACCCGCGGGTCCAGGTGTGAGAGAGACGTAGCAGCCTCAGTGATCCCCAACAGCGCAAACAGGTAGGGCAGGGTGTCCTCCAGGCTGCGGTCCAGCGTGAAGAGCTTGCCGGTGATTTTCTCTTGCCGGGCCTTTTCATTGTCCTGCACCGTGATGTGAAAATAGTTCCTGAGCAGATCAATCAGCGGTAGATAGGGATAGGCCTTGCTATGGGACACCGAGAAGGTTTCCAACAACAGACAGCCGGTGTGGGAGAGCACCTTGAACTCGTAGGACAGACGCGATTTGCCAACGCCCGGCTCCCCGATCACGCCGACAATCTGCCCATGCCCGGCTCTAGTAAGGTCGAGCGCATGACGAAGCTGTTCCATCTCGCTCTGGCGGCCCACGAAGCGGGTCAGGCCCCGGCGAGCAGCCACCTGCAACCTGGTGCGTAGCGGTCCCACTCCTAGCACTTCGTAGATGTTGACCGGTTCACTGACGCCTTTCACCTGGGCGACTCCCAGCGCCTTGAACGTGAAGTAGCCCTCAGTGAGTTTCTGGGTCTGTTCACTCACCACAATCGATCCGGCCTTGGCCAAGCCTTCCATCCGCGACGCGAGTCCGGTGGAGTGCCCGATCGGGGTATACTCCGTGCGCAGATCGTCTTTGCGAATCGAGCGCAGCACCACTTCGCCCGTGTTGACCCCGATGCGGATCTCGACCGGCGCCTGGCCCCGTAGCCGCAAACTATCGGCATACTTGTTGATCTCCTCCTGCATGCGCAGCGCCGCATAGAGCGCGCGCTGGGGATGATCTTCATGGGCAATCGGCGCCCCAAAGAAGGCAAAGATGCCGTCCCCGGTGGACTGCGCCACATAGCCTTCGTAGCGGTGGACTGCCTCCATCATCAGAGTCAGCGCCGGATCGACCAGGGCGCGGGCTTCTTCCGGGTCGAGGTCTTCCATGAGGGCCATCGAGCCTTTGATGTCGGCAAAGAGGGCGGTGATGGTCTTGCGCTCCCCCTCGGTGGCGCCGCGGGCTTCCATGGCCGCCTGCTCGGCGCGAATCCGCTCGGCCAGGTGGGCAGGCGTCCAGTGTCCGGGGGCCGGGGGCTGGGGGCTAGGAAAGTCCGGAGTCCGAGGTCCGGAGTCCGGAGTCTGGGCAGTGCCGCTGTGTCCTCTCCACACCAGGACTTTCCCGTCTTCATCGACGGCAAGGCGTTGCGCGTCGATGAGTTCAGCCTTGAGATCTTCCACATAGTCGTCGTCGAGGGCGAACTCTCGCTTCAACGCCCGATAGGACACCCGCCCTTGGCGCTGCAACAGGGCACACACTTGCTCTACTACCTCATAGAATTTCATGGCACCGTCTCTGCCCGCTTGCGAACATCCTGCGGGACTCTTCTCTCTTTACACAGTTTTCCGCCGTAGGAAAAGGAAACTCAAAGAAATAGGGGGGCCTATTGTCTTCCAAGCATTTTTCATGAGGAGTAGCCCAAGCTATTACGTGTGCTAGGAAGGGAGCAGAGGACGCTCACCATGGCCAAAGTGACGATTCGCTTTCCTGAGACGACACCGCAGCAGCGTCGTAAGCTGATTCGCGACCTAGCCAAACGTGTAGAACTGAACGAGAGCCTGGAGGAGTTAATTACCACGCTGCGCCAATTTGAGGACAAGTACGGGATGAGCACGGTGGAGTTCTACGCCCGGTTCATGGCCGGCAAGATGGGCGATGCGCGCGAGTTCATTGAATGGGCTGGCGACTTCGCGATCTACCAGCGCCTCGTCCAAAAGTACCTCCGCCGCCAGACTAAGAAGGCCGCCTAGGTAGCTGATAGGATGCGGAGTATCTCGCACTACTTTGACCTCATCTCCAGTGTGGCTGAGCGCAGCGGGGCAGCGTCAGCGGACATAGAACTGAACCAACGAGACCCAGCCCTTGGCACCGTGAAAGGCGTACTCTTCTTTTATGACGGCTCGCGGTTGGAGTTCAGCGAGACTGTGGCCATTGAGCGCTACCGTCCGGTTAAACTCTTTTACACCTACCAGTATGTCCGCGATGGGGAAGCGGTCTTGCGTTATGACAATGCTCCCCATCACCCTGACCTACCAAACTTCCCACATCATAAACATGCAAGGAAAGAGAGGCTGCCAGCGACCGAGCCGACCCTGAGTCAGGTTCTGAGCGAAGTAGCAACTTTGCTGGGTGAAGGGCCAGCAGGAACACCGCGTGGCCCCAGGCGACGACGGACGAAGCGATAAGTCAGCTTCGTTGTCGTTGGCTGCCCTCGTTTAGTGTTCTGCCAATTCCGCCAACAAGGCTTTCGCCTCTTGCAAGTCCTTCGTCTCAAAGCCTTCGGTAAACCAGCCGTAAATCTCTGCGAGTACCTGCCGGGCTTCGGCTGTCTTGCCTTGCTGTTGCCAGAGACGGGCCAGGCTCACAGTCGCGCGTAGCTCCAAGGACTTTGCCTGCTGCCGACGGGCAATCTCAATGGCTTTGAGAAAACACGCTTCGGCTTCCGTCTCCGCTTGGGTGTTGGGTGCGAGGTGCTGGGTGCTGGGTATTAGGGGTTAGGGATTGGGGATTGAGAACTGACAACTGACTACTGGCCAGGGACAACTGTTGCAGCGTCAATTCGCCTTTGAGGCGGTAGAGTTCGGCCTGCCAGTGACAGTCTCCGGTCTCGGACATGACCGGTAACGTCTCGGCTAGTAAAGAGAGTCCTTTCTTAGTCTCTCCCATATCCCCATATACTTCAGCGAGAAGAATGAGGACCCGAGGCAGTTGGAGTTTTGCCGTCATAGCCCGGAGGGCATCTATGCCCTGGTGTATTAGTTCAATCCCCTCTTCGGCCAGTTCTTGTTTTGCCAGTGCGTAACCTTGTTGAATAGTTCCTGCACCTTTCCAGAACGGCAATTCGTGTGCAGCCGCGAGCGTCATCACTGCTGTTGCTCGCTCTTTGACGAGGTGTATCTCTCGACGAGAGTTGTGAGTCCACGTTGCAGTGGTGAGAGCAAAGGCGAGAGTGTGCGGGTGCTCCAGTTCCTGAGCCAACGCAATCGCTTCCTGGCTCATCCTGAGTGCCCGGTCTGGATAGCCAACCTGCCAGAGAGCAAAAGCTGCTAGACTTCGACACATCACCCCGGGATTCTGTGCATACAGAAAAGCGAGGGAGTGATGCTGTTGGGCATCATAAAAAGAAACGCCTTGCTCCAAGAGTTCCCGAGCCGAGGCGTTTTCTCCCAGAAAATACAGAGTTTCTCCTAAAGCGATATGCGCCTCCAAGAGAAGGGCTGGATCTTGTATGCTCCGTGCCAGAGTGAGGAGCTGCTCTCCCAGTCGCCGCGCCATTCTTAATTCTGCTCGTACAAAATGACACATCCAGAGGCCCCACAGCGCAGGGAAAAGTTGTGAAGTCTCTCTTATCTGCCGGCAAAGTTCGTAGGCTCTGGAATAGGCGTGCTCTACTTCTGGCGCAGCATAGCCCTTAGTGGCCATCAATGCCGGACCAAGAGAGATCTCGAGCGACAACTCTTGGCGGGTGTGTTCAGGGGTCTCGGGCAGAGTTTTAAGCAACTCGAGAGCAGTCGTGAAATGACTGACCGCTTCGACATGCGCCGAGCGTTGCACGGCCTGCTGCCCGGCCTTGTGGAGATACTCGATGGCCTTCTCGGTATTCTCACTCCGGCTATAGTGGTGCGCTAACTCACTGTAATACTCGTCCAGTCGCCCCTGATACAGGCGTTCGATGGCCCCTGCCGTCTGCGCGTGCAGCGCCTTCCGCCGTTCGCTGAGCAGCGAGTTGTAGGCAACCTCTTGTGTCAGGGCATGTTTGAACGTGTACTCTGGCTCTGGGAACGCAGGTTGCTCGTAGATGAATTCTGCCGCTTGGAGATGCGCCAGGTGGACGGGGAGCGCCTCGTCTGCGGGCGCCACGACCTGCTGTACCAGGTCGCGAGGGAATTGTCTGCCAATGACCGCCAGTGTCTGTAGGAGCCCCTTCTCTACCGCCGGGAGTCGGTCGATCCGCGCCGCCAGCACACCCTGCACCGTGGTAGGTAGATGCAACTCCGCGGGGAGCGACGTGACCGGGCGCGTCGTTCCCCCCTCGCGCGCCAACACCCCCTGCTCAAACAGCTCGTGGACAATCTCTTCGATGAAGAAGGGATTGCCGTCCGTCTTGTTGAAGATAAAGCGTTTCCAGGGTGCTAACGCGGCGTTATCCCCCACTAACGCCGACAAGAGTTCCTGTGCATCGGCTGGCCCTAACGGATCAAGACGCAACTGACTGTAATAGGTCTTATTGCCCCAACTGTGCTGATACTCCGGGCGATAATTGACTAACAGGAGGATCTTAGCGCTCGCCACACTCTCGCTGAACAGGGTGAGGAACGCTTGGGTCTCACTATCCAGCCAGTGGAGATCTTCAAAAACTACCACGATCGGTTGATTCAAGCTCTCTCGCATGAGGATACGCTTGATGGCGTCAAAGGTCCGCTGCTTACGAATCTGGGGGTCCATTTGACTCAAGGACCCGGGAGACTCGGCCAGGCCCAACAGGGCAAACAGATAAGGCAGGGTATCCTCTAAGCTGCGGTCCAACGCGAGGACCTTGCCCATAATCTTCTCCCGCCGCTTTCGGTCAGTGTCCTCGCTCGTGAGCTGGCAATACTGCTTGAGGAGTTCGATCAGGGGCAGATATGGATAAGCCTTACTGTGGGACACCGAGAAGGTGTCAAGGATCAGACACTGACGTTGGGCGAGCACCTTGAACTCATACACCAGCCGCGACTTCCCCACGCCCGGCTCCCCCATTACGCCCACGATCTGACCCCGACCGGCCAGGACGTGTTCTAACGTGTGTTGCAGGTGAGTGACTTCGGTTTGCCGACCGACAAACCGCGACAGGCCCCGCGCGGCGGTGACCTGGAGTCGGGTACGTAAGGGTCCCGTCCCGCGCAGTTCGTAGATCTGCAAGGGTTTACTGGCCCCCTTCACCTGGGTCAGCCCTAAGTCCTGGAAGGTGAAAAAGCCGTCGGTGAGCTTAAAGGTGTCCTCACTAACGACAATCGCGCCCGGCGTAGCTAGGCTCTCCAGCCGGGCGGCGATATTGGTCGAATGCCCAATCGGCACGTAGTCGGCCTGGAGATCGTCCTTGCGAATGGAGCGGAGCACCACTTCTCCGGTGTTGACGCCCACCCGCAACAGCACGGGTTGCAGCCCTTGCTGGCGGCGCTGTTCGGCATAGCGGCGCATGTCGTCCTGCATTTTGAGGGCAGCATACAAGGCCCGGTGGGCATGGTCCTCATGGGCGAGCGGCGCCCCGAACAGGGCGAAGATGCCGTCACCGAGCGATTGGGCGACATAACCCTCATAGCGATGGACAGCGTCCATCATGAGCTGCAGCGCTGGATCGATGACACGGCGGGCTTCTTCGGGGTCGAGTCCCTCGATCAAGGCGGTGGAGCCTTTGAGATCAGCAAAGAGGGCCGTGATAGTCTTGCGCTCGCCGCCTGTCGCTCCCTTAGCGTCCAAAGCCGCTTGCTCTGCGCGGATGCGGTCAGCGAGGTGTGGGGGCGTGTAGCTGACGGGGGACTGGGTGTTAGGTGCTGGGGGATGGGGTAAGGTCTCTGACGCCCCGATTCTCCGATTCTCCGTTTCTCCGTTTCCTTTCCCACCCGTCCACACCAACACTTTGCCGTTTTCATCCACCGCGACACGTTCCGCTTCGATAAGCTCTTCGGCACAGGCTTCAAGATATTCATCCGTCAGCTCAAACCGCACTTTGAGCGCTCGGTACGTTACCCGGCCCTTAGCTACTAACAACTCCCGAATCTGCTCCAACACTTCATCAAAAGTCATACATCGGCCTTTCGGGTGCAGAAGGTGCGGAACGAGGATCTCCTCATGTTCAGCCATTGAGGACCGCTCTCAACCGATTCCCGCGTGCTCGAACTTCGGCTTCTTCGGCTGCCAACGCGTCCGTCCATCTCAGCGGTTGTACTGAGGCCATCGGCGCCGCTAATTGCCGAAGTTTGCGGTCGAGCGGAGTCGTAAGCAACTCTGCCTGTTCGGCCGCGTTGGCCATCTCCCATCGCCTCCGGAACGCTCGGGCTTCTTTTCGTGTCAGCGTTTTCCTCAAGCTCTTTTCCGCCTGCATGATCCCTCCTCATCTCTCCTAAAGCTCCTCTAACAATGCTTTGGCCTCTTGTAGGTCCTTCGTGTCAAACCCTTCGGTGAACCAGCCGTAGATTTCCGTAAGCCTTTGCCGAGCTTCGGCTATTTTGCCTTGTTGCCGCCACAGACGAGCGAGGCTCATCACGGCGCGTAGCTCCAGTGATTTTGCTTGCTGTCGGCGCGCAATCTCAATGGCCTTCAGAAAACATGCTTCTGCCTCCGCTTGGGTGCTAGGTGTTGGGTGCTGGGGGCTGGTGTCTTTGGACTTGTTTTGACTTGCCTGAGACTTGCCCGAGACCGGTTCGGGACTTGTTTTGGACTGAAGCGTGAGCGTTCCTTTCAGGCGGTACAGCTCGGCCTCGTACCAGCGCTCGCCAGTCCTTTGCATCATAGCCAACGCTTCAGTGAGAGTGGCAAGTCCCTCCTTTGGCTGGCCCATTGTTCCATAGGTTTCGGCCAGCAGCGCAAAATAATACGGATGTATTGCTTCTGAGCCCATAGCTAGCGAGGCCGTTAAACCCTCCTGCGTCCGAGTTATCCCTTCTCCCATATGGCCTTCTGCCGCCAGCACCCAGCCTTGCATGACAGTCGCTGCCGCCGCGCGAAAGGCAAACCCGTGCTCGGTCGCAAGAGTAAACAGTGCTTCTGCTTGTTCTCGCACGGCTGCTGCTTCGCCGCGAAACTGAGGAACCAGTACCGTAAGACTGAGCGCAAAAGCTACCGTAAAAGGGTGAGCTAACTCATGGGCCAGGCGCAAAGCGTCCCGCATGTTCGTCAGCGCCTGATCCGGATAACCCAGACACCAGAGATTCCAGGCGCCAAAGGTCAAGCAATACACTCCGGGGTCAATGCCATAGAGGAAGGCGTGAGAGCGGTGTTGCGGAATGTCATAGAGCACAATCCCTTGCTCAAGATGCCTTCGGCCTGGCATCAATTCCCCTAGCCAGTGTAAAGTAGCTCCCAACACCCGATGCGCTTCGAGAAGGAGTGCAGGGTCTTGGCTGCTCTGGGCCAGATGCATCATCTGCTCGGCAAGTTCGCGCGCTTTCTGTCCCTCTGGGCGTAGGAAGTAGAACCTCCACAGTCCGAGCAGGGCTGGGAAGAGCTGAGGGGTTCCCTCCGCCTGCCCGCATAACTCTAGGACCCGGCTATAGGTTTTGCCCACCTCGGGCGCGGCATGCCCCTTAATTATCTGTAATGGCACCCCCAAGGTGAGTTGCAGCGTGAGTTCTTGCTGGACGCGCCCGGGCGTATCTGGCAGGGTTTTGAGTAACTCCAGAGCAGCAGTGAGATTAGTGATCGCTTCGGTGTACACTGCTTGCTGTGCGGCCTGTTGCCCGGCATGGTGGAGATACTCCACGGCCTTCTGCGTGTTCCCGCTACGGCTGTAGTGGTACGCTAGCTCGCTGTAGTGGTCTTCTAACTGGGCGTGATAGAGGGCTTCGATTGCCTGCGCCGTGCGTTCGTGCACTGCCTTGCGCCGGTCCTGTAACAGTGAGTTGTACGCGACCTCCTGCGTCAGCGCATGCTTGAAGGTGTATTTGCTGTCGGGGAAAGCCGGTTGCTCATAGATAAACTCGGCACTCTGCAAATGGGACAGCGACGACTGCACCGTGTCTTCAGGGTGACCCGCGACCTGTTGCACCAAGCCGTAGGAAAATTCTTTGCCGATTACGGCCAAGGTCTGGAGCAGGCCCTTTTCCTCTGCCGGCAGCCGGTCGATACGAGAAGCCAGAACCGCTTGGACGGTGGGCGGGAGGTGGAGGTCCGTAGGGGCAGGGCTTGCCCTGCCCGGGGAGACGGGTGAGTGGCCAGTGGAAAGATCAGGCCGAAGCTGCGCCCCTCCAACAGGAGCGTGAGCCAGCACTCGCTGTTCACGCAGCGCCTGGACGATCTCTTCGAGGAAAAACGGATTGCCTTCCGTCTTGGTCAGAATGAACTGCTTGAGCTGCGCAAGCGCCGGGTCAAGTCCCAGCAGTGCGTCTATCAGCTCCTGTGCATCCTCTTTCTCTAACGGATCAAGCCGTACCTGGGTGTAGTAGGTCTTAGTGCCCCAGTCGTGCCGATACTCGGGCCGGTAGTTGACCAACAGCAACAGCCGAGCGCTGGCGAGGCTTTCG
>JACQEL010000665.1 GCA_016200595.1 Deltaproteobacteria bacterium | reverse complement strand
TAAAATCCGCTGTATTCTATCGGCAGCTTCCTTCGCTGCCAAGATGTCCTCGCCCTTGGAGGAGGTGGTATCGGGAAGATTGCGTTCCCGCTCATCTCCCTCAGAGTCATTGGGTAGGTCGAATGATTCCAAAGACACACGATACTCGCCTTTCCGTACTTCGTTCAGACAATGGTTGTGAGCGATCTTGAAGAGCCATGTCGAGAATTTCGCTTTCGGCTCATACCGTTTCTGCCAGCGGTAAACCTGTAAAAACACCTCCTGAGCGATTTCCTCGGCCCGAGCCTGGGTCCCGAGAAAGCGAAAGGCGAAATTCACCACCGACGGGGAGTATTTGTGAAAGAGCTGTTGAAACGCTTCCATCTCTCCCTTCTGGAAGCGCAACATAAGCTGCACGTCCGGATCGTCGTGTGGCGTAAACCGTTCTTTCTGCTCCATTATTAACACTGAGGTCAGCAGAAGGTCTCACCTGGTCCTCCCGGTCTGCCTGCCTCATCAACAAAGGGGTATTGTAACAGCCAGACGGAGACGGTAGGGGAAAAGGACTAGAGGGTCAACGCCATTATGCAACCTTTCTTTGAGGAACCAGTTGAAGATCACCTCAAGCGAGTCGAACGTTATATGCGCGGCTGCGAGCTGTTGCGTGTCCCGCGAGAGCAAAGTTTACTGCGGACCGAGCTCGCAACTTTCATACGCGAGTATGCTGCCACCATAGTGGAGCAATGGATGACTCTTGTGACCGGGGTCTTCGGTATCTCTGCCGAGCGTATTCCTGAGACCGCGCAGAATATGTATGATGCGCTGCTGCGCTGGGCTCGGCACATCGAAGACCCTGATGATATAGAGACCTACGTCTATCTCCACGAGCACGCCCGCCATGGCTTCATTGCTCACTCGCCCGCTTCTCGATTTCTCTCAGGGCAGATGAAGGTCCGGCTCCTCATTGTCGAGCGGCTGCGTGAAGTCTACGTCAAAGACCGCAAAAGGTTGGTCGAGTTGCTCACTCTGCTTGATCAGGAGTTCTACGAGCGACTCCTCCACATCACTGACTTCTTTGTCGAAGCCCGTGAAGAGGCGTTGCGCGATGAAGAAGAGAGCCACCGCAAAGCGCTCGATAATGCGCCGGCACCGATCTTCAAGATCAGTTCTCAGACCGGAGCGATTCTTCGTCTCAACCGGGAAGCGGAGAAAGTCACCGGGTTCTCTGAGGCGGAACTGAAAGGCCGGCCTATCTGGGAGTTACATCCCCTCGACGAGAGAGAAGAATTGCGCCAGCTCTGCCATGATACCAACAGCCACGGTTATCTCAGCCGTGAAGATCTTCGCCTGATTACCAAGCAGGGAGGAGAGGTCCCGGTCTCGGTGTATTTCGGCACGACTGAGCACCGCGGGGAACGCACCATTCAGGGTATCTATGCCGATGTTTCCGACCGCAAGAGATTAGAAAGTCAGCTCATCCAATCTGAAAAAATGGCGGCCATCGGCCAGCTTGCTGCCGGCATCGCCCATGAGATTCGTAATCCGCTCGGCATTATTATGAATGCCCTGTACGATCTCAGCGAGATTCTCCCCACGGATAACCCCGAGGTACGGGAAGACCTGCAGATTGCTAAAGATGAGATCGTCCGTGCGCAGGAGATCATCACCAACCTCTTGGAGTTTTCGCGCGAGAGCGGCGCAGAGATGGAAGAGGTGAGTCTTAACGATCTGCTCCGTCGGACGCTGCAGCTCATGCGCAAGTATCTGCAAACCAATAATGTCAAAGTGATCACAGCCTTTGGCAAAGTCGGCTCTTGTCTAGCCAATCAGAACGCGCTTCGTCAAGTATTCTTGAACCTGATCACCAATGCGGTACAAGCGATGCCGCAGGGGGGAGAGTTGCGTTTGCGCACCCAGCGCAAGGCCAATAAAAATGTCCTCATCGAATTCAGTGACACGGGCGTTGGTATTCCCGAACCTCACCTGCATAGTATTTTCAATCCCTTCTTTACCACTAAGGAACCCGGGCAAGGCACGGGTCTCGGGTTGTCGGTCGTGCACTCCATCATCAAACGTTATCAGGGAAATATCACCGTACAGAGCAAACCCAACGTCTGCACGACTTTCCTCATCGAACTGCCCTGCCCCTGCGCGACGGAAAAGAAGCGTAAGGATAAGCAGACCGCGGAACTGCAGGTCTGACTGCGCGCGGTAGACTGGCCATGGCTGCACACGTTTTGTTAGTTGAAGATGAAGTGAACATGGCCAAGACGCAGGCGAAAATCCTGCAGCGCAAGGGCTATGAGGTTGATACCGCGGGTAACGGCCGCGAAGCTCTCCATCTGCTCGACCGGGCCGCCTTTGATGTGGTGATCACCGATCTCAAGATGCCGGTGATGGACGGCATGCAGCTCTTACGCGCCATGAACATCAAGGAGCGCGGCTGCGCGGTCATCGTCCTGACGGGTCATGGGACGATCGAGAGCGCTGTCGAGGCCATGCAATGCGGCGCGGCCGATTATCTCACTAAGCCTTGTAACCCAGACGAGTTGCTGCTTAAGGTAGACAAATTGCTAGAAACTAAACGGCTGCGTGAAGAGGTCGCGCACCTACGACGCGAGGTCCGCGCGTACAAAAAGTTTGGTGCGTTGATTGGCCAGAGCCCCTCGATGCGTGAGATTTATGGCATCATTGGCGCGGTCAGCGCCAATAAAAGCACGGTTCTGGTGACTGGGGCGAGCGGTACGGGCAAAGAACTCGTTGCCCGTACGATCCACCAGAAGGGGCCCTGGGCCGACCGACCGTTCGTGGCTATCAACTGTGGCGCGATGTCCGAGACCTTACTGGATAGCCAACTCTTCGGCCATCGACGCGGCGCTTTTACTGGGGCGATTGCGGATCATAACGGGGTCTTTCAAACGGCTAACAGCGGTACCTTATTTCTCGACGAAATTTCTGAGATCCCCCTTGCCCTGCAAGTAAAATTCCTGCGCGCGATCCAGGAAAAGGAAGTGACTCCGCTGGGATCGAGCCGACCGGTCAAGGTCGATGTGCGGATCATCGCCGCCAGTAACCGCAATCTAGAGGAAGAGGTTAAGAAAGGCACCTTCCGTGACGATCTGTTCTACCGGCTCAACGTCGTGCCTCTCCATTTACCCCCGTTGCGTGAACGCCGTGAGGATATCCCGCTGCTGATTGAGCACTTCATCGCCACTTTCAGCACCGAGTACAATGTTGAACCGAAAAAGCTCGTGCCTGAGGCGGTGGAGAAGCTGGTGGCTTATCCTTGGCCCGGGAACATTCGTGAATTGCAGAATGTGATTGAACGCATGTTTGCCCTCTCCCGAAGTAGGGAAATTACGCTGGCCGATTTACCGGGCCCGATTGCCGGCTTTGAGGAAAAGCCCGTCAATTTCCAAGAGCTGGCCGAGCTGCCGACTCTAGAAGCAATGGAGAAGTCACTCATTGCTGCGGCTCTGCGCAAGAGCCACGGCAATAAGAACGAGGCGGCACGCATCCTCGCCATCGAGCGCCAGCGTCTCTACCGCAAGATCGAAAAATACGAACTCGAACAGAGAGACTTGAGACTGGAGGCTAGGGGCTAGTCTCATTCCTTTCAAGGCTCAAGCCTCTAGTAGTCTGTCACGGTGGTTCTGATGGATGTCATTCTGAGGAGCCCTTCGACTACGCTCAGGATAAACTCTGCGACGAAGAATCTCGCTCTCAGTCTGTCGCTTCATGAGATTCTTCGCCTCCGCTGCGCTGCGGCTCAGAATGACAACTCCTCTAATTCTTGCAATTATCCTGTGAGCATCCTACAGTAAGTACCCACGGAGGGGAATTGTATGGCCACAGCCAGCGCCGCGACACAGACGATGCCCGTTGATGATCCTATCGAGCAGCTTTATGAGCGCGGTGTCACTGATGGTTTTCCGGTGGTGCCACCGACTCGCGAGCGCGTTGAGCGGATGCTCGCGGGCGCACCCGACTGTGCTCGCGATGAACTGATTGGCACCCTGGGACCTTGTTATGGCGAGGCCACCGTCGAGAAGATCGCCATCAATGCGGTCATGGCCGGCTGCAAACCCGAGTACTTTCCGGTCGTGCTGGCTGGCGTCGAGGCCCTGTGTGATGAGCGGCTGTGCGCCCATGGCTTGAATGTGACGCTGTTCTCGGCTGCGCCCTGGGCAATTATTAACGGTCCGGTCCGCCTGCAAATCGGCCTCAACTGCGGACACAATGCCCTGGGCCACGGTTTCCGCGCCAATGCGACGATCGGCCGCGCTCTGCGCCTGGTGGTGATGAACATCGGTGGCGCTCGGCCTCATGAGTTGACCAAAGCGACCATGGGGCAACCCGGACAGTACAGCGCGCTCATCGCCGAGAACGAAGAAGACTCGCCTTGGGAACCATTCCATGTCGAGCGTGGCTTTCGTGAGGACGAGTCGGCGATCACGCTCTTTGCCGGCGGCTCCCCTCAACAGATTAGTGACTTTCAGAGCCGTAACGCTGAACAACTGCTGGCCTCGATCGGCTTCACTATGGGCGGTGGCTTGTGGAACTACAAGAATTATCCTTTATTCGGCGATACTATTTTGGTGCTGAGCCCCGAACATGCTCACACCATTGCTGCCAGCGGTTGGTCACAGAAAGACGTGCGGCAATTCCTTTATGATACCGTGAAGAAGTCGGTCGATGACCTGAAACCCGGCAAGGATGGAGGCGAGGGGTTCGGGGCAAATATACTGCGCACGTTTGAGAAGAGCGGACTGGTGGTCGATGGGTACGTGCGGAAGTTTCGCTCGCCAGACTCTCTTTTGGTGGTTGTCGCAGGCGGTACCGCTGGTCGGTTCTCAGTCGCGATTCCCGGTTGGGTTGCTGATGACCTTGGTAGTACGCCGGTGACGAAACGGATACAAGTCAGCTATTAGCTTTTAGCGGTTAGCTGTTAGCCAAAACTTAATAAGGAAAAGATTCCCCTGTCTGGCTAAGAGCTAAGAGCTAACAGCCAAACGCCGAAAAGGAGAACAATTTATGGCAGAAGAAATGCTTAACCCCATCGGCTACGGTGGCAAAGCGGAAAAGCCCCTGGCCCCGCGGCTCTCCAGCTTGCGCGGCAAAACCATTGCGCTTCTGGATATCGGGTTTCCCAATAGTAATGTTTTTCTCGACCGCATCGAGACTCTGCTCAAGGATCGCTACGGTGTGGCTACGATCGTACGTCATGCCAAGCCCTCGCCCACCCGTATGGCCAAGCCCGAGGTGCGCCAAGATATTCTCTCCCGCTGCCATGGAGTGGTCGAAGCGGTCAGCTCGTGAGGATCGTGCATTTCGTGCAGTTCGCACGATGTCGCCTACTTTGAAGAGAAAGGCCTCCCTACTGCCAACATTTCGACCACGGAGTTCGTCGCTGCCGCGCGCGTGCAATGTAAGAATCTGGGCATTCCTTCGTATGAAGTGGTCACCGTTCCACATCCAATCGTGCCACTGTCCAAGGAAGAGATTTGGTCTCGCGCCGACGCGGTGCTGGATACCGTTGTCGCAAAGCTGGTGGCCGAAGAAGTCCGGGCGGTCGCCTCTTAAGCGCGTGCGCACGGCCAGCCGGCTGTGCCACCAGAGAGCCAAAATGCTGTCAGTGCGGGTACTGGGCCGTTGGTCTGTGCCGGCAGCGGGTGAAGTGTGCGTCAGCACCAGCATGAGCTTCCGGTCGAGAGCGGTCTGACAGCAAGATGAACATGCTACACAAAGGCCGTGACCCTCCCGTTCCTCTTTATCCTGAGAGTTCTCAGGCACAGGTCTAGGCAAAATTTGACGAGAGAAAAGGGAAAAACGGGAGGAGTTAGAATGAAGTACTTAGTAACTGTAATAGGAACATTATGCGCGGTTTCTCTGCTCGCAACGACCCCGGTGATGGCGATTAATTGTGATGGATTACCCACTAAAAGTGACTTGCAGTCTTTGCTCATTGCTGCTCCTAGTGCGGGCGGCGAAGCGGGCGGGCTCTTCCATGGAACGCAGATGTGGGGAGCCGTAGTCAATCGTAACGGGGAGCTCTGCGCCTTTATCACGTCAACTGCGGATCCAACACAGACTTGGCCGGGCAGTCAAGCGATCGCGAAAGCCAAAGCTTATACCGCCAATGCCTTCAGTAATGACGGCTTGGCGCTTTCGACCGCGCGTCTGTATACGTTTTCGCAGCCTGGTCATTCACTCTTTGGCCTCAACAATTCGAATCCTTTCGATCCTAAATCGCTCGCACAGCCCGGGGGTTCAGGTGTAAACGGGAAGATTGCCGGTGGGATCATTACGTTCGGTGGTGGCGTCCCGCTCTACAAAAGTGGGAAGATTATCGGGGGGCTGGGGATCAGTGGAGACACGGCCTGCGCCGATCATGAAATTGCCAAACGGGTCCGTAGTCTTGCCATCTTGAATCCTCCGGGAGGGGCATCTGTTGACGATATCACCTACAGTTCTGCTGATGGCACGAGCGTTTTCACCCACCCTCTTTGTCCGAACACTTGGCGCAACGGAACGTTTATCGGCAACGAACTGCCGGCCTCCGGGTATTGAGAGCTGGCAGTAATCTTCTTCCTTACGAGTGAGGGCGCACAGACGTGCGTCCTCACCGCCAAACTACGGCTTGACAAACCACGAGGGCCAGAGAATAACAGAAAATACAGCGGAGACCGGGGCTGTACTCCACGACATCACCCACTATAAGGAGGATCAACAATGCGTGTTATTTCTGCGGACTCTCACATGATGGAGCCGCCTGATCTGTGGCAGGAGCGCCTGAACAACCAATATAAGGACCGCGCCCCGCGTGTGGTCCAAGGCTACCAGGGCAAGAAGGGCTATTTCTTCATGGTCGAAGGTATTCGGCCGTTTCCGGTTGCCGGCGGTTTTGCGGCAGGGAATAAGCCGGAGGACCTCCCGAAGGCATGGGAGAAAGGTTACGAAGGGTGCCGGCCGAGCGGTTGGGACCCGGCGGAACGGATCAAGGACCAGGACATCGACGGAGTCGAGGCTGAGGTCCTCTACACCACGCTTGGTATGTCACTGTTTGGCCTGGATGACCCCGGCTTCCAACAATCATGTTTCGGAGTCTATAACGATTGGGTCGCTGAATTCTGCAGCTATAATCCCAAGCGGCTCTTCGGCATTGCCCTCATCTCGCTCGAAGATATCCAGGCCGGCGCGAAAGAGTTAGAGCGCATTGCGAAAAAGGGCATGCGTGGGGCGATGATCTGGGGTTCGCCGCCGCGGGAACATCCCTACAGCAGCCCAGAGTACGATCCCTTCTGGGCGGCGGCGCAAGACCTGCAAATACCGGTGAGCTTGCACGTGGTCACCAGTAAGAAAGGCAACCAGGAGAAGAAAGCCAGCAGCAGTGGAGAGGCTCCGCCCCGGCGCGAGCGGCGTGGTGGGACGCAGAGCAACTACATGCGCTTGATTCACGAGGTGCAGCAGTCGATCACCGACATTATCTTCAGCGGCGTGCTCGAGCGCTTCCCCAAACTCCTGATTGTCTCGGCCGAGAATGATACCGGCTGGCTGCCTCACTACATGTACCGCGCTGACCATGCGTGGGAGAAATTCCGCTTCTTCGAGAAAGAGCCGCTGCCGATGCTGCCGAGTGAATACATCAAGCGGCAGCTCTACGCCCGAATTGAGCCCTTGCTGGGGCCCACCACGATTCTGGCCAGCAACACCTCTACGATCCCGATTTCACGACTGGCCGAGGGGCTAAAGCATCCTGACCGATTTTGTGGCATTCACTTCTTTAATCCGGTTCGCCAGATGCCGCTGGTCGAGGTGATTCGCGGCCCCAAGACGAGCGACGAGACCGTCGCCACGGCGGTGGCGTACGCCAAAGGGATCGGCAAGTCGCCGATCGTTGTCAATGACGGCCCTGGTTTTCTCGTCAATCGATTGCTGCTGCCATACATGAATGAGGCCCTGGAGTTGATTCTGGACGGGGCGGACATGGCCCAGGTCGAAAAGGCGGCTCAAAAATTCGGCAT
>JACQEL010000664.1 GCA_016200595.1 Deltaproteobacteria bacterium | reverse complement strand
GAGCTGACGAAGATGGTGCTGGAATCAGGCTGGCTGAAGGAGGAAGCGAACCGCTACACCCTGACAGGCTCTTTACCTCCCGTCAGTATCCCTGCCACGCTGCATGATTCGTTGATGGCCAGACTCGATCGGCTGGGACCGGCGAAAGAGGTGGCGCAACTGGGCGCCACCTTGGGACGAGAGTTTCCTTATGAGCTGCTCAAGGCGGTTTCGTCTTTGGACGAAGCAGCCTTACGAAGCGCCCTAGACCAGTTAGTGGACGCCGAGTTGCTCTATCGGAGAAGACTGCCGTCTCATGAATTGTACGTCTTCAAGCACGCGCTGATTCAGGAGACGGCCTACCAGTCCTTGCTCAAAAAAACCCGGGAACAATCTCACAAGAAGATTGCGCAAATTCTGCAAGAGCGGTTTTTCGAGGTCCGTGAGATCCAACCCGAACTGCTGGCACACCATTACACCGAAGCCGGCCTCATTGACCAGGCCATTCCCTATTGGCAGAAGGCAGGCCAGCAGGCCGTCGAGAGTTCGGCCAATGTGGAGGCGGCGAGCCACTTGCACAAGGGGCTGGAATTGCTCAAGACCCTGCCTCACTCTCCTGAGCGTATTCAGCAAGAGCTCCTGCTGCAAACAACTCTCGGTCCGGCTCTGATAGCCACAAAGGGCTATGGGGCCCCAGAAGTGGAAAACACTTACGCCCGGGCCCGAGAGCTGTCTCAGCAGATGGGCGAAGTTCCAGAGCTTTTCCCCGTGCTGTGGGGACTGTGGGTATTTTACACCGCGCGAGCGGACCATCAGACGGCCCTGGAGTTGGGGGAGCAGTGCCTGCGTTTGGCCCAGAGCTTGCCAGATCCTGCCTTCCTGTTAGAGGCGCACCATGCACTGGCAGTTACCTTGGCTGCCCGCGCGGAGTTTGCCTCAGCCCTGGAGAACGCCACCCAAGTCCTGGTCCTCTACGATCCTCCAGTGCATCGTTCCCATAGTTTTCTCTATGGGCAAGACCCGGCTATGGCCTGCCTCTCTCACACGGCATTCGCCCTGTGGTTCCTGGGTTATCCAGACCAAGCTCTACAGAAGGTTCAGCAAGCTAGCAGACTGGCCCAAGAGCTGAAACATCCCTTCAGCGTGGCAGCGGCGTTAGCCTTTGCTGCACGGCTTCATCAGTTCCGCCGCGAGGGACCGGCCACCCAAGAGCAGGCCGAGGCAGTGATAGCCCTGTGTACCGAGCAAGGGATTCCGTTCTGGGGAGGGTGGGCGCTGATTCTGCACGGTTGGGCATGGGTCGAGCAAGGACGGCAAGAGGAGGGGATGGCACAGCTACGCCAGGGGCTGGTCGCCTTTCAGGCCACAGGGGCCAAGATAGAAGAGCCCTATCATCTGACCCTGCTCGCTGAGGGATATGGGAAAGTAGGGCAACCGGAAGAAGGACTAGCAACGCTAGCCGAAGGGCTAACGGCAGTGCAGAACACTAAGGAATGCTGGTGGGAAGCAGATATGTATCGGCTCAAGGGCGAACTCACGCTCAAACAGTCCGAAGTCCGAAGTCTGAAGCCCGAAGTCCCCACTCCTCAGCCCCTAACCCCTAACACTCAGCCCCTAACCCCCAGCACCCAAGCCGAGGCTGAGGAATATTTCCACAAGGCCATCGAGATTGCCCAGCGGCAGGGTGCGAAATCGCTGGAGTTGCGGGCGGTGATGAGCTTGAGCCGGCTGTGGCTGAGACAAGGCAAGAAAGCGGAAGCTCGGCAGAGGCTGGCGGAGATCTATGGTTGGTTCACCGAGGGGTTTGACCTGGTGGACTTGCAATAGGCCAGGTCGTTGCTCGAAGAGGTAGCGTAAAAAGAGGGAGATTACCTCACCGGAGCCGCGGCTTGCCCGCTCACTGGGGTCAGTGGCGGCTGAAGCGCGGCCTTGCCCTGTCAGAGGTTAGTGGTAGAGTTTGCCCAGAAGCCAAAATTTTGTTATGCACCCATCAGCCGCTTAAGGGTTGCACATGAGGTGGAGATTCTCTATGTACTCTAACACCTAACAGCTGCTCAGGCCGCCGAAGGGAGGAGGAAAAGTATGCCGACTGTATATAACAAAAAGCGCACGTCGCGACGTCCTACAAAAACCAGAACCGGAGCAGGAAGTACGATGCCAAGATTCGAGACGGTTCAGGTCCAACTTGCCTCAAATGCCTATATGTATTTGCGGCGGGCATTCGAGCTGGGTGCCTTGGAAGGACCTTCGATCGGTCAAATGAAGCTGCACCCGGCCGTGCAGCAACTCATGCAGGCGATTCACCACGTGCTGGCAGGTGGCGAATTGGAAGATCGGCTTCTGAAAAACGAGGGAGATCCCGCAATTGTGGAGGAACTCGAGCGCCGGATGAAGCAGGTCATTGAGGAGACCAACCTCATTAACGACGAGGCTGGCTTCTATAAAGCAATAGTAGCGTTCTAGTCTTGTGAGCTGCCGTTAGTGGAAGGGTATGAGTGCAGGCGCAGTTTTCCAAGAGGCATTGCGTATCCTCAATCGTCAGCACCTTCCTGCAATCAGTCGGCAGGACCTTGTGGCGGCACTAGAGGCTGGTCGGCCGGGAACGCTGGGGTTTACTTACGAAGCTGGGGCTGAAGCGGGGCTCCCACGCCAAACTCTTTTGACGCGTGCCGCCGCGATCTACTTCAACTTCTGCGCCGGTAACCTTGCCGACGACCTCAGCGACGGCGACTGCACCTATCTGCCTGAGCCCTTCCGGACTGGTCCTTGCACACAGCTCATTCTGCAAACTCTCTTCTTTCAGACCCTCGTAGAGGCAGACCTGCCGAGCCAGACCCTCTCTTTGGCTACACGGGAGCTGATAGCCGCGGTAGGGCCACAACACATCGAAGTACGGACCAAGCACTGGAGTGCGCCAGTGTTCCGTGAGGTGGCAGAAGGTATCGCCGGCCGCCAGTGGTCTGCGTACCTTCAGATCTTGTGGTGTGACACCGCGTTGGCCAACCGGGCGGCGGCCGTGGGCCTGAACATAGGACAAGCCGGACATGTCGCGAAGGACATTAGCTCTCGAGACCCGCGGTACACCACGCTACCTCAGCCGGACAAGCGCGAGATTGTCGCGTGGGCCATTACCGCGGCGCAGGTGCTACGCGAGGAACACCTAGGCTGTCTTGACGCCTTATTGCGGTGGATCGACCCCCTCCTCGAAGGGGCGTTATGACCTCGTTCATGTCCACCCAAGAGATCGCATCCTACTACGAGGGCAAGACTCAGGCTATCTTGCGGCGGTATGGTCCAGGGCCGCGTGTGCACTACCACACTGGCTTTGTTGATGAACCGCAGCCACCGACCGCACCAGTACAAGTGTTGCGCCAGAGCTTGGTTGCCGCGCAAGAGCGCATGCTGTGTCACGCCGCCGCTGTGTGGCGTGCTCAGGCTACGCTGTGCGGAGACGTACTCGACGTCGGCTGCGGCCTTGGCGGTGGTTCCATCTTCTGGGCACAGGAGTTCGGCGCCCAGGTCACAGCCGTCACCGTCGCACCGTCTCATGTCGCTTGGGTCAAACGGTTTGCTGCTCAGGCCGGGGTTGCATCGCGGATACGACCTCTCGTCTGCGATGCGTTAGAAGTTCCCGGCGAGAGCTGCTTTGACGCCGTCGTAGCGGTGGATAGTTCTGGCTACCTTCCCCGCGAGGCATGGTTCCGGCGCCTCGCGTCGCTGCTGCGTCCCGGGGGCCACGTATTTCTCACCGATTGTTTTCTTGGGCGGCCCGAATACGAAGAACCGTTCAATCACTATTGGCATACGCGCATCGGCACGACGACTGAGTATCTCACCGCCGCACGGGAGGTAGGTCTGCGAGAAGAGCTGGCCGACGACATCTCTCTTCGCACGGAACACTTCTGGGCAATGACCCAGGCGCTCACCCAAGCCGAAGCGCAAGAAAAGGAGTTAAGCCGTGCTGACGAGGCAAAGTTCGCAGCCTCTCTCTCGGCCCATACGCTGGTGCGGCAGGGTCTTCTCGATGGCGGCCTCCGCTACGCCTTGATGAGTTTTTCTAAGAGCCGCTAGCATCCCCTCTCCCCTCCCGTGATGGCAGGGATTCAAAGGGAGCGGATGTAACCTTCTCATACGCTCCTCCCCCTGCGGATTAATTGGCCCATCCTTGCAACGCGAGCGGGACCAAACGCAAGCAAAAAAGTGCATTCCCTGTTTTTTGGGCAGCCGAAGCATCGCAGGATACACTTTAACCCGCCAGTCAGCATGCGGTAGTGGCAGTTGTGCCTGCTATTAACAGAGTCTACCTTTTCATGGTATAGAAAACGCGCAAATTGTTCGCAAGGCAGAGGAGGAAGGACGATGAGGAATGGACGGATAATGGTGGTGGGAGGCCGAGGGCTGCGGGCACTGCCGCTTGCTCCAAGAGGAGGACGCCGAGTCCTCTAGCACTCGACGCAGAGTGAACAAGGAAGGGGCTAGCCCTTTTCTCTTCATCCCGCTTAGCCATTGTCCCTGCTCTGAAAGTGCGCTCATGTGGCCTTCTACTTCTACCGGCGTACGGACGACCCTCTGGTGCTTCCTCATTGTCATGAGCCTTGCCATAGTAGGACTGGTGTCCGGTGGGGGGTACGAGGCGCAGGCCGTTGTCTATCAAGGATTTGGCTCTACCACGCCCGGAGGAGCAGGAGGAGAGACGGTCTCCGTCACCAACCTCAACGACTCGGGCCCCGGGAGCCTGCGCGACGCCTTGTCCCAGGGTCATCGCACCATTGTCTTCGAGGTCAGTGGCACCATCACTCTCGGGAGTATGATCAAGGTGAACGGCTCGTTTATCACGGTTGACGGCTCTACCGCGCCAGCACCCGGCATCACCTTGGCCAACGCCGGGCTCTATATTTCCGGCAGTAACTCGGCGCATGACCTCATCGTCCAGGACCTTCGGGTGCGCAATTCACTGGCGGATGGCATTACCATCCGGGATAGTGCCTACAACATTGTCATCGATCACG
>JACQEL010000663.1 GCA_016200595.1 Deltaproteobacteria bacterium | reverse complement strand
TATAGAAGGTCTCAGTTCTCAACTCTACACCGCTGCTGCCGACACGATCAGCCTCACGCCTCGGAACAAAAACCTCCTCATCCACCTCCCTCACTTGTTCCTCTTTGTCCAGCCTTTTCATCACCCCAGGCGCAGCCTGGGTATGCAGTGGGATCGTGGCTCTGCCACCCCTAGGTTTTGGGTTCCCAGGCTTTGTCTGGGACCGAGGGCGTCAACTGTGATGCTTAAGGAAGTGTTATGGCAATTGGCCTTTGGCTGTGTCCTGGGAGCGCGACCATCTTGGTCGCTTGGCCAAGCGGGCGGGACGCCCGCGCTCCCAGCGGAGGACTCATGCGAGTAAAAACCACTCTAAGCAAAGGAGATCTTTGTTTGCTTTCTCATTGGCAAGTTTGTTAGGCAGTCTGAGTCCACCTCATCCGTGGAGAGAACATGAAGCAAGAAAACTACGAGCCTCGTTTCGCCTTTGCCCACTACCGCTTTCATCTCACCCCGCTAGAGCCTTTAGAGATGCCAGCGGCGAATAAAGGAAGCACGATTCGCGGTGGGTTTGGCACGGTCTTTCGTCGGTTGGTGTGCATCGATCTTACCCTTGACTGCGCCGCCTGTGACCTGCGTTACACCTGCCCATACACTAGGGTATTCAATCCTTTTGTCCCACCAGAAGCAGAGCGTCTAAGCAAAAATCAAAACCTTCCCCGTCCCTTTATCATTAAGCCGCCCTTGGAGTGGACGACGTCCTATCGTCCTGGCGAGCCATTAGTATTTGACTTCGTTGCCATCGGCGAAGCAATTCATTATTTGCCTTACTTCATTGTCGCTTTCCGCGAGCTTGGAGCGGGAGGATTGGGAGTGAACCGCGCCCGTTGTGAGCTGTCGTCGATCGCAGCGCTGAGTTCTGGCGGTGAGGTCACTGCGGTCTACGACGGCAAAGAAGGCATTGTGCGCCCACCGCACGACAATCTGACGTGGCAAGCGTTGAGCGCGCGTAGTGCCATGTTCAGCGGTCAGCGCGAGATCACCCTCCGCTTTCTCACCCCGACAACGTTGAAGCTGGAAGGTGAAGTGGTGACCGTGCCGCAGTTCCACGTGCTCATCAAGCGCCTGCGCGACCGGATCAACGCGTTGTCCTACTTTTACTGTGGTAGCGCGCTCGACGTCGATTTCAAAGAACTCGGGGCGCAAGCAGAGAAAATCAAGGAAGTTGCCGTGCATAGTCGCTGGATCGACCGGGGTCGCCGCACGCGCAGAGGGGACCGGCAGGATCTCAGCGGCTTCGTCGGGGAAGTGACGTATCGCGGAGAATTAGCACCATTTCTGCCGCTGCTAATATTAGGAGAGTACGTACATGTGGGCAAAAACGCCGCATTTGGTAATGGGTGGTATCGGCTAGAGGAACCGCGCTAAAAATTCCCTCTCCTTCTATGGGAAAGGGCAAGGGTGGGGGTGGACCCCTCAGGGACACAGAAAAGCATGGCTCAACAAGTCCTCATCGCCACGCTCGGCTCAGAGCCTCAGGTCGTGACGCTTGTCTTGGACCTATTACGAGCGAAAGGGTATCCCATCGCCGAAGTCATTGTCGTGCATACTCTAGGAGAGGCAGTGCAGACTGCACTAAAACGCCTGGCCGATGAGTTTGTTGCACCGGGAACATGCACCTATAGACTCGTGGCGGTAGAAAATAACAATTGGCCGGTTGCTGATATTCTCACCGAGGCCGATACGGCAGCATTGTTGCGGACGCTCTATCGTGTGGTACTGGCTGAGAAGCGGGCTGGGAGACTGGTACATCTGAGTATTGCCGGGGGGCGGAAGCCGATGGCCGTGTATGGAATGGTCGTCGCCCAGCTTCTGTTCGATGAAGACGATCGGGTGTGGCATTTACTTTCCGAAGACTGGCATCCAGGAGACGAGCGGGTAATGCACGTCCGACCTGGGAATCGAGTCTCACTAGTACCAATTCCAGTGCTACGTTGGAGCACTGTCTCACCAGTGTTAACAGAACTAGCTGGACCCAGAGAACCATGCGGCAAGAAGAAGACCGCCGTCGCAAGCGAGAGTTCATCGAGTATAAGCTCACCCGGGCAGAACGTGAACTCGTGCGTCTGGCCTGTCAAGGCTTAGACAACGCAGCCATCGCCCGGCAGTTACACAAAAGCGAGAAAACCGTCGCCAATCAGTTCACTAGCGTTTACGAGAAACTCCACGAATGGCGAGGCTTTCGACAAGATATCCCAGTAAGCCGCGCTCTGCTGGTCGCAGAGTTTACCATGTACTTTGCCCTAGAGGGAAGCAAGCAATAGGAAAAATCTCCTAAAAAATCGGGAGAACATTCCCATGACAGGTTTGGACGCCATGAATACTATGCCAGGCAAGAGGTGAGAGGCTGAATATGGAAAACCGGAAGACACTGACAGTAACTTTGGAAACGGTGACACCGTTGTTCCTGGGAGGGGCGGAAGCGCAGGATAGGAATAAATCTCCTGAATTGCGACCGCCAGCCTTTCGCGGCGCCTTGCGCTATTGGCTGCGAGCGGCGTTGGGTGGGGTGATCGGTGACAACAATCTTGATGGCTTGCATCGCTTGGAAAGGGTGGTCTTCGGCAGCACTGACTACGGCTCGCCGATTCATCTGCGTTTGCGCAGCCTTCTCCCTTTGCAAAGTGGCGACGAAAAAATTCTGCCCCACAAGGAGGGTCCACAAGCCGGACGACGCAAAGCTTTCAAGGCCGGACAAAAGGAGGTTGAGTTGGTCATGCACCAGTTGCGCAGCGCCGAGGAGACTGTGTGGCAAGCCGCATGTTCGGCATTGAACCTAGCCCTGACATTCGGTGGCGTCGGACTACGTTCTCGGCGCGGTTACGGTACGTTGCATGTCAGGCAATCGTCAGACTCGACACTTATCCCACTTACTCCCAAGGTGCTAGAAGGTTGGAGACAACATGTGAAAGGGGTAGCAGAAAAAGCAGTGGCTTCAGCACATGAGCTTGCGGACACACGCAACGTTCCTGTTGTAGACCTTCCTGAAGGTCCCGCGCGTTACCCGTGTGCGACTCGCCTGGGACTCATCCGGCTCTGCGATATGAAAGCGGCCTCGGCGATGGTCGCGGTCATGCAGTTCATGCAGAAAGTACAGAAGACCAAAGCCTTGGGTGACATTAACCCGCGCCAGGCATCGCCGCTCTGGGTGCGACCGATCCAACTCGGTGAGCAGTACGGTTTGTTACTTACCGTGCTAGCGTCCAATTTCAATGGAGCCAATTACAATACCGTGCGAAATTTTCTGGATGAGAAATTCGCGGGCGAAGATGTCAGTGTGAAAGGGTGGAACGCATGAATGACGCTCTGCTCATCTTCACCTTCAGCCCCATCCAGTCGTTCATTACCGAGGCGCGACGAGCAAGTGACTTGTACGTTGGGAGCCGAATTCTGGTGCGCCTCGCCCAAGCAGCAGCACAGGCTATTGAGAAACACGAAGGTATGTTGATTTATCCAGCACCGCCACTCACGGATGATGTCCCGAATAAGTTTGTTGCCCGCGTACCATGGCAAGAAGCAACGACAATTGCTGAAGAAGCCAAGCGAGCTTTGCTGAACGAATGGAGCCGGATTGCAGATACCGCGAACTGGAGACTGACGACAGGGTGGGAAATCCCTACTAGGGGACCTCTGCCTGACGCTGCTTGGCATGCAATCTGGGCGCGGCAGGTTTCGCATCAGTGGGAAATCTATTGGGCTGTGGCGTCGATGGATAGTCGTTCCTATCGAGATGCCTACGACGAGGCCAGCCGTGCCGTGGATGCTGCCAAACGCGCCAGGACGTTTGCAGCGGTTGAAGAGCACGGCGTAAAGGACACACTCAGTGGTTGCCGCGAGGCGCTACACACTGGCAAAGCAAACGCCAGAGAGTATTGGGCGGAGATCAGTGAGCAGGTCGGGGCGGCCAAACTGCGACCAGATGGACGCGAACGGCTGGACGCCATCGGCGCGGTGAAACGCTTTAGCGATCTGGCGGAGAAACATTTCCCCTCTACTAGCACAGTAGCCAGTGCCGATTTTCTGGAGGGGGCACGTGGACAGTTGGCTGATTATCGAGATTCCGTGGAAAACTTGCTTGGCTCGTCTCGCTACCGTGTGCAGGAGGACAGCGACTGGCCCTATGACGGCGATTTGCTGTTTATAGAAACGTTAACTCCCCAACGGCTAGAGAGCAGTTATGGCCTGACCGTACCCGATCCGGGGTGGCTGCAGATGGCTCAGGACACATTGCGCGAAGTTTATAAACAGGTGAAGCCACGCCCAGCGCCCTACTACGCCATCATCGCGCTGGACGGGGACGACATGGGCAAGCGGGTCAACGAATGTCTGACACAGACAGCTCACACGGAACTGAGTCGTAAGCTGACAGACTTTGCTGACCGAGTGAAGCCGGTCGTTAAGGAGCACCAAGGAAGTTTGATCTACAACGGGGGCGACGACGTGCTGGCGCTCGCCCCGCTTTCCTCTGCTTTCCCATTAGCCCGGGCTCTTGCCGTCAGTTTTAAGGAAGTTACCGGAGGAACCGCCTCAGCGGGCATCGCTATCGTTCATCATCTCTATCCTTTGGGTGCGGCCCTTCAAGCTGCCCGCGCAGCAGAACGGCAGGCGAAACAGGTCGGGAGGAAAAACCAGGTCGAGGGGAAAAACGCGGTCTGTGTCCATTCCCTCAAGCGAAGTGGAGAACCTCTGGAAATACGCAGTCCGTGGGAATCGGTCGGTGAAGTATTTGCTGAGGTGATGCGCCTTTTCCAGGGCGATGCCCAGGGGGAACCGCTCTCTTCCAAGTTCGCTTACGATGTTCTGCATGCTGCCTATGCCTTGCCGGATGCTGATGAGAAATGCCGAGCGGAACTCAAGCGTCTCATCAAACGCCATCGTAACCCGAACCACCTGGATGCTCCCAACCCTGACGAATGGGCAGACCGACTGCGGACCTGGGCTGCGAGCTTGCCGGACAAAGCTGAGGAGTTAGGCCGCTGGCTCGTGTTTGCCCGCTTTGTTGCCCAGGGAGGACGCGACTGATGCACCTCTTTCTCGAAGCGATTGACGTGTGGCTCTTCCGCGATGGCCGACCGTTCGATGCGCGCAGTGACCACCGTGCCGCAAGTCTCTTTCCTCCCTATCCTACGGTGATGCAAGGCGTGATCCGCTCACATCATCTGGTGGTGAAAAACGTGGATTTGCACGACTCGCAACAAATCATTGCGACGGTCGGCACGACGGACGATTACAAAGCCTTGTGCCTGCGCGGACCATTTATCGCCAAAAAAGAAGGACAAAAGATCGTCCGCTACCTGCCGGTCCCGGCCCACGCCGCGCCGGGTAAGGAAGGTTACGTTGCTCTTACTCCGACAGCGCGACAGAAGACGGTCAAAACCAGCGCGCCAACGCCGCTGCTCTTGTGGTCGGATGAGGAACCGCGAAAGACTGAGTTCGGCCAGTGGCTACGCGAAGATCAACTCCGCCGATTGTTGAAGCCGGGAGCGAAGTCACCAATCGTAGGAGAGTCGGAGATAAAACTGTTCGCGCGTGAATCCCGCCTGGGCATCGCTCTCAATGAGCGGCGCACGACCGACGAAGGTGCATTGTACGAAGTCGAGTTCATTCGCCCATGCAAAGATGTCGGGCTTTTGGTTGAAGTGGAAGGCTACGAGGGTTGGCCTACCACCGGCGTTATCCGCATAGGCGGCGAAGGACGTGGAGCGCACTTTAAGGAAGTGAATGCCGAATCTTGGCCGCCTCCGCTTAATCCTTTGCCCAAGCGATTTCTCCTCTACTTCGCCACGCCGACATATTTTGCGAAAGGCTGGCAGCCGGAAACTTGGGACCAATTCTTCGAGGGGGATGTGAAACTCCAGGCTGCCGCGGTTAATCGTTTTCAGAGTATGGGTGGATTTGATTGGGCCGCGAATACCCATAAGCCCGCTCGTCGCTACGTGCCGGCGGGAGCCGTGTATTTCTTCCAACGCGAGGGACAGGCCCGACTCAAACCCGGCCTGATCCAGAACGCCGTAACTGATGCCGGAACCGAGATCGGCTTCGGCCAGATTTTCGTAGAGGAGTGGTAATCATGTTCGAGGCAACGCGAATGCTCTTCATTTATGTCGAAACGCCACTGCACGCTGGCACTGGTCGGGGATTGGGAGCGGTTGATTTGCCCATCCAGCGCGAACGCACGACTCAGTATCCCATCGTGCAGGCCAGCAGTATCAAAGGCAAGTTGCGAGCGGAGGCTGAGGTCAAGGGTAAAGCAGGGCAGGGCATTACTCCTGAAGAAGTGAAGATCATTTTTGGGCCGGGAACAGGCGATAATGCTTCTGATCACGCTGGCGCCCTTTCGGCTGGCGATGCTCGTATCCTGCTCTTCCCCGTGCGTTCACTGGCCGGTGTCTTCGCTTGGGTGACGAGCGTTGATGCCCTGGCACGTTTCCAACGGGAGACGGCAATGGTGAAGCTCGATCCCGATTGGAAAGAGATTACTGAGCCAGGCAAGGAGGAGGCACTGGTCAATGGCAACGTCTTGAAGGCTGGAGACAGCGTGGTGTTGGAGGAGTTCAGCTTCACGCCGAAGCAGGACAGGGTTACTGAGACCATCGGTGAGTGGTTGGCCGGAAACGCACTCCCCGGCGGCAAAGAGTACGACTATTGGCGCAAGGCTCTACCTCAGAAACTCTGCATCTTACCCGAAGACGCTTTCCGCGATTTCGTCCTGTACGGTACAGAAGTGCAGACGCACGTGCGGCTTGACCCTGAAAAGAAGACTGTTCAGACTGGCGCGCTCTGGACCTCGGAAAGCTTGCCGGTCGATACGTTACTCTACGCACCGCTGATGGCGACCAAGTCGCGCGCGAACGGAAACAAACTCGACGCTGAAAGCATTCTCAAGAAGATTGATGACCTCAAGTTAACGCGCACGCAACTCGGCGGCGACGAAACCACCGGGCAGGGTATGGTCGCCCTGCGCATCGCAGGAGGTAGGCAATGAGCCAGCAACGGTCACTGGAACAGAAGCGAGCAGCGCAGGCGTGGGACTGTGTGAAGGAAGTGAAAAGCCGGAACTATAAGAAGGACTACCTCTCACTGGCTAGAAGCGCTCCAGCCGACATCCAGGCGAACGGCTTAGGGCAAACACTGGCTTTCTGGCGGGCGAAAAAGAAAGACGAACACAACGACCTGTATCAACACGTGGCGACGTGGGTCAAAACGCAAGTACGATTCACTCAGCCGTCGGATTTGCTGGAGTGGATCATGAAGCAAGCGAGCACGGACGAATACCGCCGCGCAACAACCGAAGCGATTGCTTTCCTGTCCTGGGTCAAACGCTTCGCCGAAGCTGAATTGGAGGGGAATAATGGAGTACCCAATTCCCAAGAAAAGCGCTGAGGCGTGGCAGAAGCACAGAAGTAAATCTCCTCAAAATCCCGGTCTAATCTTTGACCGTTTTGCCCCAGATTGGGGGAGCAGTACAGATAAGGAGGCGAAGAAGAAAGCCTTTCAAGACGTTGAGGATGTTGCCAAGAGGGTTCATACTCCTCTGCTCTCCGCCTGGGGCGCGCGCTGGGAAGCGACCGTGCGTAACACGAATGCTGATCCTTTTTCGCTCAGAACCGACTGGCGCTTTATCGCCGGGCTTGGGCGCAAAGGACCATTGGAAGCCGGTTTCACCTTCCACCGCTACGGTTTCCCGATGCTACCGGGCAGCAGCGTCAAAGGCATCGCGCGGGCGTATGCTTGGCTGGTGGAAGAGCGACGGGAGTCTGACCCTGACTTCCTGACGATCTTCGGTCGCGCGCCGCAAAAAGGGGAAGATGAAAGTGTCGCCCAGAGTGGCCGCGCCGTCTTCTTCGATGCCATTCCCGCGCGACTACCCAAACTGGAATTAGACATCATGAACCCGCACTATCCCAAGTATTACCAGGGGAAGGAGCCGCCTACCGACTCGCAGAGTCCGATTCCAGTGTACTTCCTCACTGTCGCCCCAAATGCCGAATTTCGTTTCGCCGTCGGCTGGCGTGGTCCACTCGACGACGAAACACACCGCTTGCGTAACTTGGCAAAGGACTGGCTCATCGGGGGACTGACAGAATTGGGTGCAGGCGCGAAGACCAGCGCAGGGTATGGGTATTTTCACAAGTGATGGAGGTTTGGAAGGTGTAATCATGAACAAACCGAAGTTGATACTAACGCCGGTCGGCGCTCTGATCGTCAACCGTCTCACTCAAGATGAGAAACCGCTCTGGGACTCAGTCCAGAAAGAAGATTTGCTAGCTATTCGTGAGGGACAAGCGAAGGGGCAGAAAGCCCTGGAACAGAAGGTTGTAACCCGTCTGAAAACTCTCGACCTTACCACCGAAGAAGGGCTGCAGCAGGCTTCTCCAGAAATTAAGAGTTTGGTCAAGATCGGGGTTGGTCCAGAGGATCAGATTGTTCTGTATGCCAGTGAAACACCGGACGGTATTCTGAGCGCACGAATTATTCGTGACTTTGCTAAGCAGGTGTGGGAGTGTACCCCCACTTTGGAGGTGATTACCGGCTTGCAAGTGAAGGATGCCGGACGCTTCCGTAGCGTGGGAGTTCTGCGCTACGTCCAGAGCATTGTCAAGCTGATAGATAATGCGAACAACCGCTATGGACACGAGATTATCTTGAATGCTACTGCCGGCTATAAAAGCCTTGTGCCTTACACCACTTTGGTGGGGCTGCTGTTTCAGGTTCCGGTTCAGTACATCTTTGAAACTTCTTCTGAGTTGCTCAGTCTCCCTCCGCTGCCCCTCGATTTCGATCAGCAATTCTTCAAGCAGATTGAGCCTCTATTGGAGCAGATTGAGCAGGAGAGCAGCGTAGAGGAAAGTGCAATCTTAAAGGGCCTTGATGAGAGCACACGAGACAAACTCCTTCCACTACTTGAACAAGAGAACGGTCAGTTGACCCTTTCTCCTCTCGGCTTCATTGTGTATGAGCGGTACAAATCACCTCCGCCCTTGATGCCGTCGAAACGCAAGTCGAACGAAAAAGACCATACTCGCGACTTTTCTCAAGAAACCCACCGCAGTGTTGAGTTCGAGCAGTTTAAGCGACGCCTAGCGGAATGTCGGTGGGTGGATGAGTTTTGGTATCTCAAAGGCGCTGACGAGTCACGGAAAGAGGTAAAGCAAGTAGGACAAGACCTTCACGTGGCCTTCGGCGGCATCGAGTTGCGCGCAAAAGTTATGGCAACACATGAATCACACTATCAGACTATCAGCTCTGCTATTGAGGACTTGATGCGATGATCCTCCTCAACTTCTCCCACCCTCTCACTCCTGACCATGTGCAGCAAATCGAAGCGCTGACCGGCCGGACGGTAGAGCGGGTAATCGATGTGCAGAGCCAGATTGCTCCACAGCAGCCCCTGACACAGCAAGTGACGGCTTTGGTGGATCAAGCTGGACTCTCGCCAGGCGAGTGGCAAACCTTGCCGCTGCTGGTGAATCCGCCGTCGTTGAATTTCATCGCTGTCGTGCTGTTGGCAGAGCTGCATGGTCGCTGTGGATACTTCCCCGCGCATCTACGCCTGCGGCCAGTGCAGGGCAGTCTCCCGCCACAATACGAGATCGCTGAGCTGTTGGATCTGCAAGCGCAACGGGATGCAGCTAGGCGGAAACGAAGCTGAGCATAAAGCAGAAAAGTGAAAATAAGGAGTGGCGCCATGTGGTCCCTGACCGACTTGAGAGAAGCCCTGGGGAAGCGAAAATTTTCATTGCCCTTGCAAAGTTTCCAGGAAATTTTGCAAGGGGGAGGAACCTATGAAGATCACATACTCCCGTGATGCAGATGTACTGACGATTCAACTCCGCGAAGGCAAGCCTACCAACGCAAGAGATGTTACGGAGGGAATCATCGTGCACCTATCAGCGAAGGGGCAACCGTTGGAAATCGAGATCCTGGATGCCTCCAAAGTGGGACAAAAGAAAGACGTTGAGATCTCCATGGAAGCACTCTTCGCTACAACCTCAGTCTGAAGAGGATCTGCCAGGATGAAAGAAGGATGCAATCAAAAGATACGTGTCGTTCCGGTGAGCCTGCGTGACAGCGGCGTGGTCATGCGCTTACCTTCCTCCCACATCGCACTTGCACCCAGGAAGGAAGGTTTCCATGACTATGGTGCCCCCTGCGCAGGCAGAAGCTCAGCTCAATCACTTAGCCCAACAATTTGCCCAGTGGCGGCAGAGCCGGACCACGCTGCGTGGCCGCATCCCTAAACCGCTGTGGGCACAGGCGGTCGCACTCAGCCAGGTGTTGCCCTCCACCCGCGTCGCCAAACGGCTAGGCCTCACGCCTCAGACCTTGAAACGGCGCGCTGAGGGGCAGGCCGCTACCGTGCCTACTACGCTGCCGGCCTCCGGGCACTTCGTGGAAGTGACGGCTCCTGCCTGGCGTACGCCCACGGCCGAGGTCGAGGTCCAGCGGGCCGACGGCACCCGGATGCGGCTGACTTATAGGGAGGCCAATCCTGCGCTGGCTCCTCTACTCCAGACCTTTTTGGAGACGCGCTGATGCTCCAACTCACCCCGCAAAGCCGCATCTTTGTCGCGTTGCAGGCCGTTGATTTCCGTAAAGGCATCGACGGCCTCACTGCCGTCTGTCGCCAGGCGCTCGGCGAGAACCCCTTGGGCGGCGCGGTGTACGTCTTCCGCAACCGTGCCGGCACGACACTCAAACTCCTGGTCTACGACGGCCAGGGATTTTGGCTTTGCACCAAACGCCTCTCCCAGGGCCGCTTCCAGTGGTGGCCCACCGCCCCCACTCCCAGCGTGCGTCTCTCAGCCCGAGAGCTGACCATTTTGCTGTGGAACGGCTATCCCGCCCGCGCGCAGATGGCCCCCGAGTGGCGGCAGATTGCCTAAGGCGGCACGAGCACCGTGTGATACTTCCACGGCACCCACGCCGCAGGATCGGCAAAGACGGCCTTGCGGTGGTCTTGGACTGCCACCAGATACTCCAGCGCATTCACCCCCGCGTGCACGCAGGTGGCAATCAGGCTAGTGAGCAGACTGGCAATGTAGGCACTATGCTCGGTGGCGTAGAAGAGCGAATTCTTGCGCTGGCGAATGCAGAGTTTTAACGCCCGCTCGGCCGTGTTGTTGTCCAAAGGCGCGCCGGGCACCGTCAGAAACCGCGTCAGCGTCACCCAAGGGTTCAGGAGATACGCAATCGCTTTGCCTAGACTGCTATTAGGTTCCACCGTCCGGTCGGCCCTCTGCTGCTCCAGCCACACTTGGAGTTCGTCCATGATCGGCCCACTGTAGGCTTGGTGGTAGGCCAACCGCTCCTCCGCGCTCAACTGCTGGACTCGCGCCGCCTCCTCATGCTCGAACACTTGCTTCAGCGCCTGGGTGACCACCTCGCACTCCTGGGGAAAGACCTCCTCGAGCTCGCGGAACTTCCGTTGCCCGTGCGCCAAACAGTGGCAGCGGATGAGGCCGTGTTCGTCAGCTGCATTGCTGGCCAGGGCATCGGACATCACCAGTGGTTTATCCCGTTGTGCCTCCCGTTGCGTTAAGAGCGCCGCCAGATTCTCTCCGGCATGGTGCCGCCCCGCATAATAGAGACAGATCGTCTGCTCTCCCACTTGGACCACGAGCCCCGTCGTATACATCCCCGCGCGAGACGGGGACGCAACGGCGTCCTGCGCCTGCGCTTCCGCGTGGCGGTTCTCTTCGATCAATGACAAAATCCGCACCGGCGTATCGTCCTGGTAAATCACTTCCCCTTGCGCCGCTACTCGCTCCAAGTGCTTAAAGACGGGGTAGGCACAGTTGGCCACGTGCTCAATCTGATCCCATTGCGTGGCATCGGGGACTGGGACCCCCACTAACGCTTGATAGCCTTCTAACCGATACAACGGCACGCCCAAGTAATAGCGCCCCAGGGCTAACACGGCGCGCGCCCGCGCACTGTACTTCTCTGGGCCCGCCTCCGCGGGCAACGCCGCCGTGAACACTTGCCCACAGGCCGAGCACCGCAGCTTCTCGAGCTCATAGCGCACCGCCGACAGCAGCGCGTTCCCATCCAACCGCATCTCAATGCCTGGCGGGAGCCGATACAACCGCCCCCGGCCACAGGCCGGACAGCGCTCGCCCACCGCCAGCTCCTCATGCCGACACTCGATCCGCTGCACCTCTCGATAGACCTCCGCGCTCTGCCGCCCATGCCCGGCCGGCCGCGCACCGGCTTCAGTCTGTCCCCCCTCGTCCTTGCCCTGCTTCACGCTCGGTGCCGCCGTCCCCACCCCGCTCCCGCCTTGGCCACCACTCCCGTCCCCACCTCCACCCGACTCCGGCGGCTTGTGCTTCTTCGCTTTCTCCCCAAACACCAGGGCCTTGAGCCGTTTGAGGCTTAACTTTGCCTCCCGTAACGCAAAGAGGAGCCAAAAATAAAAGGTGAGGACCTTCACCAACATGCGCCGATCCTCAGCGCTCAAGGCATCGCGCTCCAGGCGCGTGATCAACGCTTCGCCCTCTTCACGACTCAGAGTCACTTCTTCGGGACGCTTCATTGCGCGCTCCACTCCTCTAACTCCGTTCGCCCTCCCCCCCACTGGGGTTCAGCTTGCAATCGCAGAGTTTATAGCAGCAGGTACGTGCACCAGTGAAGGTGGGGGCGTGTGCTCTCCGCGTCGAGCGCGCAACACACGCTGTCGAACTGGGACGGCGCATCAATGGCAGATGTCAAGCAGCGTCACCGGAAGGGCACAAAGATACTGCACAAGGTGGTCGCCACCTTGCAGCGAACAGAGGTCTTATGGAAACGGTCGAGACGACGACTGCAACGAAAGCAATCGTCAGGCAAGCGATAGACTACCTCCGTCAGAAAACCCAGGTACACCAAGCCATTCTTTTTGGTTCTCACGCGAAGGGAGAAGCTGATGAATGGAGCGATATCGATCTCGCGGTGATTTCTCCAAACTTCGCCCGGATGAGTTACCGGGAAGTTATGGACTTGCTCGTTGAGGTCTCGCTTGCAGTGACTCCTATTCTTGAGGTTCGGCCGTACACTCCCAGAGATCTTCAAGAAGCGCGGCCAACCAATTTTCTTGGGCACATCCTCACTGAAGGTAGGGTAGTCTACGAAGACGACAAGTTTCTGTTGTAAGCGATGCGACGGGAGACGGATGTGAAAGATGTAACTCGATCTGAGAAGAAGTTGAAGAATATAGGGAAGCGATCCCAACAGGTTCCTCTCTGGCTCCGGCGGTTGGATTTGGTGAAAGCTGAAATGAAGACTGTGCAATTTCCTCGCACGGTAGCAGAAGGGTTCCGGCAGTGTGCGGAGTTATCAGAAACGGCCCGGCGCTGGTTTGTGGACTCCATACGGCAGGACCATCCAGGAGCGAGCGAAGAAGAGATCGAGCAAGAACGACGGCTGCTACTCGCTCGCTTCTCCGCCGCCCAAGAGCGCTGGATAAAGAAATGGAAAAAAGAGTGTGACCGGTATTTTAGAGGGAAGTCCCCTAATCTTAAAGAAGACAATAAGGGCAAGAGGTATTTGCAGCAGGAGAAAAAGTAATGGAAAGGCAAGAGCTAATGATCCAGGCAGCCGCTTGGATGGCAACCAGGGGCTGGAAGCAAAAGCTCGGCAAACGGCGAGATTTCGAACAGAGCTTGTTCGAACATAGCCTGATCGAACTCGATGTCTTCCTTGAACTGTGTCCCATCCTAGCGAGCCCTCAGCACTATAGTCTGAGCGATGCGGAGCAGAAGATTCTGACTGCTGCCATCGTGGTTCATGACGTGGGAAAAGAGGCCGATGCGTGGCAAGCCTACATCGGCAACAAAGGACCTTCCGTGCCTCATGTGATCCCAGAACTGACACGAGCCGTAATACCACAGCTCTGTAGTGCCTTAGGACTCGAGGGCCTCGGCGATTCTATCCAGCGCATCATGGCTCACTGCGCTGAGTTTCATCACAACCGCCCCGGTCGTAGCGACGGGGCATTTCTAGAAGCAATGCTGACCGGAGGTTCGGATCGCTTTCTCACCCTTGCCCACTTAGTAAAGGCTATTGATCATCTTTGCTCTGCTCCCAGCGCTAGCGAAGCTGTGGAGGTAATAAAACAAGAACCATCGCTCGGCCGGCACCTTATCGTCACCTCTCACGAAGCGATGGTACGAGGCGTATCGACCACTTTCGTGCACCGTGCTGCGCGGGACGCGTTCCAACAGCGAGGCTGGAGGCCGCTTCTGTATTTTTTTAATGCTACGGTCTACTGTGCTGACCCTAATGACTACCCTCTTATTCCTGCAACAGACGATATCAGGAGCTTCCTCAAGACAGAGATCGATACGGCGATCGCTCGGGACGTGACCTCTCTAATGGTTGGAAGCCCCACGGGAAACATCCTTCCTAAACCCGACCTATTTGCTTTCGCGGAGTCTCATAAGTACCTCCAGAAAGCTGCTGAAAAAATTCACTCACAGAGCTTCGGGAAGAAAAAATTAGCGGTAAGGCGCAAAGTGGTAGAGGACTATTGGAAACTCAAGGGCAAGGATAGCAAGCCTACCGATAGAGAAGTAGAGGAGGAGGCCGGTAGAATCTCCGTAGCTCAACCCGAGATGTTAGTTTTCAAATTTTTCAAAGCCATGATCGATCCAGACAAAGTGAAAGCGGTAGACGAGAAAGGAGTTGTTCTCGCTAAGAAACTGTACGAAGAGACTTTTGGGACCGGCAGTTGGGCAGCTCTCCAATCCACGTCTACCTTGATGCCAGCTAAAGATATGGCGAAAACCGTGGATTACTTTTGGGCTCTTTCCGGTGCTGCGATTAACCGTCCTAACGTACAATCAGTTAGAGAACTTCCCGACCAAGCCCGTTCCGGGCTGCTAATCGACCTCCTTGATGGGATTGCCCAAAAGGTCTATGCCGCCGTTGCCCATCCCTCTCCGCGGGAAAAACTTTCCCAAGACATGGCCGAAGCCTTTGTCAACGATCTCCTGCAGCCTAGTGTTCGTGGCGACGTCCAAATCCTAGCGAATGCCCAACTTGCCCATTACGCTCAGTCAAAACCTTTTGCCGGAAAGGAGAGCGCTAAAGGAGTGTATTTCTGTCCCATCTGTAACGCTCCGTTTGACTCTGAGAATGGCAAGAAAGCCTCAGCCGATTTCATTGACAACCCCCAGACTCACACCAATCGAGGGGTAGCCTATGGCAGCTTCGGTTACATCATGGTCTGCACCACCTGTTATTACGAGCGACTTCTTCTCCAAATCCTCCTCGGCAGCCGTCCCGCAGAGATGATCACCCTCTTGCCCCGCCTCAATCTAGGACCGAGAAAAGGTGAACAGTTTGTCCAAAAGGTTAAAGAATGGATAGAAGCCGCAAAAGGACAGATGCGAGGCGAAACGGGCAATCTGGAATTTGGCTTCTCTCTTGGCCTCACCGATCAAGTTGCCCGTCATCTCGGAAATCGTGACCCCTTTACACTGAGATCAGAGGAACTGCTGTCTCTCTTCAGCTACCGTTTTGCCTCGGATACCCAGAAGAAGCGGAGGCAAGAGGCACTACGACGACTGAAAGAAGAATTTGACGATGATCTGAACGCTCTCAATCTTGCCAGTAATGACACCTTCTCGACCTGGGAAGGTGCGGTTGAGGCGCTCATCGCAAATCGCCTGGATCAGCAAGAGTGTAAAGCCATCCGTCGAGAGGTCTTTCGCCTCTACGAAACAGTTCACCTTATTTGCCAGACTCCGAACCTTGTCTTTATTCCTGTTACCTACGAGATTGCTGCCGGAAACGATGAGTCGGAGACCAGTAAAGGGCTACGCCGTCTTTACGTGGCTCTCGTCCTGAGCTTGGTCTTCGATGCCGCGGTAGCGATTCACAAGGAGGGTGAGCAAGTAGACTTTCAAAGTGGAGTCAGGGCTGCATATGTGCCTCCAGTACCGGCGGTCCGCTCTCTCGTGGGGCATGATTGGTTACCTATCACTGAAGCGAAACGCTGGCTCACAGCAATTGGCTCCGCGAGCCTGCTGGTGCGAGACACTGGCTTGCCAACCCGCTCTGCTCTTTATCAGATCTTAGCTGCTGATCCTGCCGAACAAATTGCTCGGCGTATTGAGGAAGGAGGCGACAGGAACCTGACCCTCAATCATGTCCATCTGATTGAGCAATTGCCCGGATTTCACAGAAGCAAAGACAGGGAGGTGCGACCGTGAGAGTTCCAATCACAGTGCAAGTCAAACCCTTCGACCTGGAAAAGGCGCAACCGCAAATCGATGCGGCCAGAGACGCTTTCTCTCGTTACCTTGATGAGGTTCGCCCGAAGTCAACTCGATCCAAGCATGGCCTTATGGGACCGGTGGGAAAGATACTGGGCGAGGTCAAAAGCGGACGTCACGATCCTGCTTCTCTGAAGGGTTATGCCATTCGAGTTCACGAGGCAACGGGCAGAAATCCATCCGCCACCGGGTTAGAGGCTCTGGAGCAAGGGATCAATCACTTGGTTGAGTTGCTAGCCGATTCTCCAGTAACAGTCCACGACCGTCTTCTCGACCGTCTTGATTACGGGCTCTACTTTGACCTCCGCAAAAAGGCGATCGAATCGAAGGAATCCCGTCGTCAAGCTTGGATAGGGTTCCTACGAGGCAAGTATAATAATGAAGCCAAACTTTCCGAGATGTGGGAGGAGGAGGTTGCGTCTTTTGATGACCTCTATCTTCCTCGCAAAGCTGAAGGATCAAAGACTAGGAAAGCCACGGTCAAGCAACAAGACGTCGCCGCTTTCTGGGAATCACAAGGGACCACCGTAGAAATTGAAGAAGAGGAGGAAGACTAAATGAGCGTGCTTCAGCAACTGAACGGCTACTTGGTCGAGCAACCGCAACCACTCATCGGAGCGGAGACGATCCAACTCCTACTTCTACGGGAGATCTTGGATTACACCGTACTCCGGACTGAAGAAACACGAGAGCTGAACTCAGCCAATACCCCGCTTTCAGAAAGTGATCGGGCTACGGCTATCAAGCGGGTTGCCTTTCTTGGCTCTAAACAAAAGGCAGCGGAGTCTCGCCAAATGGAGTATCTGCTCCGCTCGGCTGCAGCTACGGCTGGGAAGGACACTCCTTCAGGAAAGCATGGTGAAGGATGTTACCTGAAGGACAATCTTTGTTTGAGTTGCCCACGGTGTGGATTGTATGGTGCCAGTGCATTAGGGCAAGAAGCGAATATCAAGCATCGTATCGAATACGCTACTGCTTTTTCTCTTTTGCCGTTCGATCAGATTTCCGAGGAGATTACCTTCAACGCTGTCAACGAAATAGACCAAAAGACCGGGCAAGCTCTTGGCAGTCGGAATGTAGTCAAGCCCGCGAGCCTGTTCCCTTCTATCGTCACCCTGAAATCGGTGACCCGCGAGGAGTTGATTTTGGTCATCAAAACCCTCCTCGCCTGCAAAAGCTATGGAGCAGAGTCCAGGATCGGCGGAGACTGCCGCAACACTTTTTGGGGTGTAGTCGCTGGGTGGGAGGAGATCCTCACTCCTTTAGAGCTGACCTTGGAACTTTACGACCAGAAGGACAAGCTTGACGCTGCTGCGCTTCAAACCTTGCTCGATGAAAAGTAAAAGCTCTCGCGGGAAACCCTGATCGAGTGAAAGTTCTCACACCTCAAGAGGTGGACACTCTGATAAAGGAGAGTACAGAAACACCTCTCGACCGGAGCTTTCTCGACAAGGCGTACAATGACGTTGCCGAGTACCGTAAGGCACAAGGCGAGAAAAAGTAGAGGAAGCGATGGATGGACGTCTTGATTTGAATGCTCAGGGAATCCGGCTCTACGCTGGACGCTTCTACAACCATGACTATCTGTGGTTTTCGTCTTTTGAGATTGCGAAGACTGCAGCCACCTTGCCGCTGATCCACAATTACGCCCTGAGCTATGCCATCTCTGGATATTCGTACGGAGTGTATGCCGTCGGCAAACCTCCACGTTATGCAGAGGATCTCGACGAAATGCCAGCTTATGCCACTCCAGCTAAGCCACAGGGGACCGTAGCTCGTACGCGGTTTACCCAGAATGCTATCAATTCACGCACCCTCAGGACTGACGATGCACCACGCGGTAGCAATAGTCCGGCTCTAGGCTGGCGGTTAGTCCTAGACCCTGTCTGGCGCACTGGTGCTAGGCAAGACGAGACCGCCGGCTTTACTTTCTACCTCTTCGCTCGTGGGCCTTTTCGCCCTCCTTCTGTGGTCCGTCTTGGTAAGAAAGGGTGCCCAGTACGGTTCCAATGGGAGGAAATCATCTCGCCGATGGCAGTTTTCATCGAAACGCCAGTCCGTCCGACGCACGCTCTCAATCCACTCGACATCCAAGGTGAGATTCTCTCTTACGAACCGTTGTCCGTTCCGCCACACCTTATCTTCCGTGGCGCAGAAATTCGTAAAGACTGGTTTATCTTCTCTGGAGTGCACCGTGTACACCTTCCACGACGCTTTACCTCCACATGAGCTATTAGCTCCGTCAAAAACTGAGGAACGAAGATAACAAGGACGCTCAACATGACATTCGTAGTGGTAGTCGTTCACGGGGGTAGCAAAAACATGGTGAAAAGCCACCGCTAATTTGTTAGTCTTAGGCCAATGGAAGCTGAACGGCTGACTTGTAGCAATCCCGAGATTGCGCCTGAAGATTGGCAGCGCATGCCGCCCAGTGT
>JACQEL010000675.1 GCA_016200595.1 Deltaproteobacteria bacterium | reverse complement strand
TCCTGCACCAAACGCAGGATTTCTTCCAGGGTCATCATGCTACCTGCCATAGGAAAGGAGCGTACCACGGAGTTCTTATAGCGGTCAACGATAAGAGTCTCGCTCGACTGGATTGCGACTGGCGCTGTCGCTGCCAGGAGATCCGTCTTTTTCCTCCTATTTCTCCTCTTTCACATACTCAATCGGCGACTTAGAAAAATCCCAAGCCTGGATCTTCTTAGGAACGATCTTGGTGAGCACTCGACCGATATTATCCTTGAAAATCTGGCTGTCCTGCACGCCCGGCTGCGCGAACATGCCTCTGAACGCCTCGCGCGTCATACCCAGCGCTCCATCGCGCGCGAAGAGTCCATAACGACTAGTGAGCATGGCGACGGCCTGCTCAGGCGTGTGCTCTCCCTTCCAGGGCCCCGCGTTGATCGTCACCTTCTGGCCTGACCCAACTGCCGTCAGCTGCGCATCGCCAATGATCACGACAGCCTTAGCAAGGTTGCTGCGCATACCCATAAGGGGCCGGTCATCCATGTCGATGACCACTGAGCAGCGCGGATCGCGTTGCAGGTTTCTGCACGACTGACGAGTCGTGGTCAGAGCGAAATACAGGCACTCCCCATCCCAGTAGTACCACAGCGGCGCGATATGCGGGTAGCCGTCCTTGCCCGTCGTTGCTAATCGCGCAATCCAGCGGCCAGAAAGAAACTCATCGATTTCCTCTTTGGTCATCGCTACCTGCGGATGCCATGCCAGTACGCCACTGATTTTCATTGTCCACCTCCGTTTATGGCTTATGGCCATTTATCATGTTTCCCCTTCTTCTTGACAGAGGGAAGGGAAAATAGATAGGAGAACCTAGAGATTTGTCAGTAGCCAGTAGGTCCTAAACGATGAACGCCGAATGATGAGTTGAAGAAGGATATCTCTGTCTTCCGTTCAGCGTTCCTCATTCATCGTTCGTCGTTTTCTTCCATGCTGACAACTGGCAACTGCTCACTGGCAACTTTTCAAGGAGGGGCCGTGGAACTCTTGCGCGAGGGATATCATGAACGGTTATTTCTGCTTCCCGATGAGGGTGAAGGACTAATCGTGCGTAAACAGGCGAAAACGGCCAGTAGTACCTTACTGACAGAGATCGTCTGGCTCGAGGAACTCTCGCCTTCCTTACACCGTTACTTTCCGCGCGTGCTCCGCTCAGGCAAGGCGGACGGTCATGACCAGGCACTTTTCTATGATATGCCCTACTTCGATCACGAGTGGGTTCTGCTGTCGGAATTAATTCTGAACCAGACATTCTACCCTACGCAGACACTCAGGCTGATCTCTCAAGTCATGCAAGTCATGTTTGATGGTATTTTCCCCCTCACCTCTCCGGAAGAAGAGCCTGACTATCCCGAGAAATTGGTTCGTCTACTCGAACGCCACGCGCAACAGATTCTCCAGCTCTCGTCCTTCTCCCCACTTACTCACCCAGAAGCGCTTCTCCTGAACGGCGAGCGAGTCTTGAACATCTTTCCGTTGCTAGAGCTCTGCAAAGGCGAGAAACAGCTCAGAAACCGCTTGCGGCCGGGTGCAATTCGCAAGGTCCATGGAGACCTCCATCCGGAGAATGTGCTCGTCCATATGCCCAGCGTACACCACCCTACCCCACGCGTGATGCTGCTTGATCCTATTGCTGCGCTCGGCTTGAGTCGGGGCGACTTCGCTATGGACGCCGCCAAGTTTGCCAGTTGGCTCTCGGCAGAGTTGTTAGCCTTGCGCTTAGGCTTCTTTTCCGTGCAGGAAGTGTACGATTCCCTTCCGGCATTTACTCTGACGCTGCACACCGGGCATCCGCTATTGTGCGCGCTCAGCGATGGAGTTTTACTCCGAGAGTTGCTTGCGCTGCTTGAGACTGCGGGCTGGGCACGAGCTGTGTGTGATACAGATCCTCAATGGCAGCAGCGCATGAGCTTTTATGAAGCGTTGTATGCGCTCAGCATGGCCCCACTCGTCCCTTTCCCCCAGAGTTTGGCGCGGTTCTTAGTCGGCGTGCGACATCTGCACGATTTCGTCTTCGCTGTCAGCGATCCACTAGAGGCAAAGCTACCAACGACGAGACATCTGCGAGTAGAAACTTACGACTGAGAGAAACCGGCCAGGGTTCTTTCCCGGAAGAAATTTCTTTTTCGCTCGCTAATTCTTCACCTTGAGCAGGTGAGAGAACTTTGCGTGCCAGGCTCATAGGGTTACGACCGGACGAGGGGTGCTCGCTACCGTAGCACGTGCGCCTTATAATCTCATCTTTGCTGGACCGCCAAATACTTGAAATGCATAACTTTACCTCCCCCTGAGCCATTTGCACCCGAGAAGCTGCCCAGAGCGTGGACCGCGGAACGATGAACAACGCACGAGAAGAACAAATTTCAGCATCCATCATTGTGTATGCAGTATTGGGGGCTGAAGCTAGAGGCCGCTTAAGTTTTTCACTGGAACAGCCGATCTTTTCTGACATGGAAAAGACAAACTCTAAAACAGCGTCACCGCTGGCACCTTCGGCAGTCCTCGACCTCCAAGCCTTGGACAACATTCGTGTTCTGCAAGGCGAAGACAGTCCAGCCTTCCTCGATAAAATAATTCGCACCTACCTGGATCATGCGCGGCGACTTCTGGCTACTCTCCATGAGGCGGCTGCGCGCAATGAGGCTCTTGCTCTGCAAAAGACCGCTCACAGCCTCAAGTCGAGTAGTGCTGCTCTAGGCGCAACGACTCTCGCCGCGCTCTGCCGGGACCTCGAAATGATGGGACACCAACAGAACCTAGAAAATGTGACGACGGTGTTGGCCGCTGCGACAGCCGAATACGAAATGGTACGGGAGGCGCTGTTGGCAGAACTCCAAAAGGAGGCCTGATCATGAGCAATGATGGGCTGCCTCAGCGTCCCCTCGCTTTGGTCGTCGATGACGATATCGTGCTGCGGCCGCTGCTGTGTGAAGTCCTGCGCCAGGCAGGGTTCGCGGTAGAGGAAGCCGAAGAGGGACAGCAGGCTTTGTCCATCTTTCTGCAAGCGCAACCAGATATTGTGCTGCTGGATGTTATACTGCCCGACATAGACGGATTTGCCGTCTGCGCCACACTGCGTACCCTGCCTGGGGGTGAGCATACGCCGGTGCTCATGGTTACGGGACTGGACGACACTGAATCAATCAAACGCGCCTACGAAGTGGGAGCCACGGATTTCATTACGAAGCCACTGAATTGGGAGATCTTGAGCCATCGTGTTCGCTATATGTTGCGCGCCAGCCGCGCCATGGAGGATTTACGCCAGAAGGAGGCAGAAAATCGCGCCCTCCTGATGGACGCCAAGCGTGCCGCCGCAGAACTCTTCAAAGCAAAAGAAGCGGCCGAGGCCGCCGACCGCGCCAAGACGGAATTCCTGGCCACTATGTCCCATGAACTGCGCACCCCACTGAATGCCATCTTGGGCTATACCCAGCTCTTCCTTAGCGATACGCTGGGCGCGCTGACGGCTGATCAGCACTATGCACTGCAACGCATAGATAAGAATGCCAAGGCCCTCCTCGATCTCATTTCTGCGGTCCTGGACGTGAACCGCCTGAAGGCGGGGCGACTCCCAGTGGAGATCAAGGAGGTGCGCGTTGCCGAATTGCTGCAAGAGGTCGAAGCGGAAACTCAGGAGATCCGTGCACAGGCAAACGTGGTATCAATATGGAACGTAGAACGCGAGCTCCCGCCCCTTCACACCGACCCAGGCAAGCTTAAAGTGGTCATGAAGAACCTCATCGGCAACGCCGCCAAATTCACCGAAAAGGGCAGCATCACCGTGGATGTACATGGGGATGAGGATGGGATTGAGATCGACGTTATCGATACCGGTGTCGGGATTCCCGCGCATGAGTTGCCGGTCATTTTCGAGCCGTTCCGTCAACTCGCCAATGCCAAGACCCGTCAAGTCGGTGGGACCGGCCTCGGACTGCACATCGTCAAGCAACTCCTCGAGTTGCTCGGCGGCAGGATCGCCGTCGAAAGCGAGGTGGGACACGGCTCAACCTTTCACGTGTGGGTGCCAATGAGGAGGCCGACACCAACTGAGCTGCAAACGGTAACCTGACCTATGCCGAAGGAGAAATCATGTGGTTCGGATTTTTCGATCAATTGCCTTGTGCAGCGACGTAGGGTGGGTCATGACCCACCTTCCCTCTTGCTCTCACCTTAACTCTTCCAGCAACGTCTTGGCTGCTTGCAAATCCGCTGTATCAAAACCTTCAGTGAACCAGATGTAGATCTCTGCCAGCATCCGCCGGGCTTCTGCCTTCTTGCCCTGTTGGTGCCACAGCCGGCTCAAGCTCATCACTGCCCGCAGTTCCAGCGACTTCGCCTGCTGCTGGCGGGCAATGTCGAGGGCCTTCCAGAAACATTCTTCCGCTTCGACTTCCCTAGTAGGGTGGGCACTGCCCACCGTTTTTGCCTCACTCACAATTTGGTGGGTAATGCCCACTCCACGAACTCTGGATTCCGGACTTTTTAGAACTTTGGACCTTGGACTTTGGACCTTGGACTTGAGCGACAGCTCACCCTTGAGCCGATACAATTCCGCCTCGTAGTACCGCCCTCCGGTGCGCTCGACAATTGCTAGCGACTCGTCGCGGGCTGCTAATCCTTCCTCAATTTGTGGGGTAGCGGGCTTTGACCCGGTCTACGCCCGTGGTGAACCGCTGTGCGAAAGGTAACCGCACATCTGGGGTGCGTGAGATTGTCGTGGCGGCGGTTTGATGATAGACAGCACGCTAACGATGCAGGATCAAGCGCCGCCAACCGGGATTAGTAGTGAGGACTGGGCAGCCACACCGCCAGCGGTACGTGGG
>JACQEL010000674.1 GCA_016200595.1 Deltaproteobacteria bacterium | reverse complement strand
CTGCCCGATTGCGGCGTAGCCGCCGAGTGTGAGTTTGGACGCGAGCTACGTGAGGACATCCTGGCGTTCCTCAGGTTTCCTCACGTAGCTCAAGGAGGTTCCTATGGTATCCTCTGCACCGCACAATCCCCCGTTCCGCGCCGAGCATATCGGCAGCCTGCTCAGACCGCCTGAACTGCTGAAGGCGCGCGCAGAACACGAGGCCGGCCGGTTATCAGCCGCTGACCTACACAAGCTGGAAGATGAACTCATCCGCCAGGCGGTGGCCTCGCAAGAAGAGATCGGGCTGCAGTCGATTACTGACGGCGAATACCGTCGAGGCGTCTTTTACGCCGATTTTATTTGCCGAGGACTGGGCGGTGCCTCGGTCTATTATGAAAGCGAGCGTATGTTTTTCATCGACGACGCGGGTAATAAAATCGCGGTGCCGTTGATCGAGATTCACGATCGCCTGTGCTGGCGCGCCCCGATCCACGTCGACGATTTCACTTTCACGCAGGCACTCACCACACAACCGGTGAAGATCACTCTCCCCTCACCGACGATTGTCTACACCGCGGCTGGAGACCACATTAGCAAGGCAGCCTACCCCGACCGCGGCGTGCTACGGGCAGACGTGGTGGACGCCTACCACCAGGAATTGCACGCACTGGCCAGCGCCGGCTGCCGCTACCTACAGCTCGACGAGGTCCCCATCGCTCTGTACTGCGACGTGAAACGGTGGGAACAGATGCACCGACAGGAAAGCGAAGCCCGGCAGATGTTATTCGAGGTCTTTCCGCAGCTGATCAACGACGCGTTGGCCGGGCGGCCTCCGTCGCTGCACATCGGCATGCATCTATGCCGCGGCAACAACCAGAGCGGGTGGATCTCGGAAGGTGGTTACGATCCGGTGGCAGAGATGTTGTTCAATGAGATCAACGTCGATTCTTACTTTCTCGAATACGACACGGCGCGGGCGGGCACCTTCGAGCCGCTGCGCTTCGTTCCGAAGCACAAGTCAGTCGTGCTTGGCATCGTCTCGAGCAAGCTGCCACAGGTGGAGTCGAAAGACGATCTCAAGCGCCGGATCGATGAGGCGGCCAAATATATCGATCTCGACCAGTTAGCCCTGAGCCCGCAATGCGGGTTTGCCAGCACAGCGCCGGGCAACAAGTTAACGTTCGAGCAGCAAACGGCCAAGCTGCGTCGTATCGTTGAAGTTGCTCGCGAGGTGTGGGGGTAGAGAAGACCGGGACAGCTTTGCATAGGATCCTGCCAAAGCCTCAAGTAATCTGCAAGATTATAAAGTTACGTTCGAGGAGGCGTCGATGGTATTCGATGATCCGTTGGCGATGTAGCAGGCCTAGAGCACTGACTATTCTCTTGAAACCTTGGCAGGAGAGGGAAGAAACAGATGAAACTTTATAATGCCGACAAGCCGCTCATTTCTCTCCACATTCCGAAATGTAGCTGGACGAGTTTTCGCTCAGTGTTGGAGCAATGGTTTGGCGCGAATTTTTATCTCCATTATTCTGATGGGCCGTTGCGAGAAGAGAGGCCGCGGAAATATGAGTTGACCGGTGGTACGTGCGTGCACGGGCACTTTAATCAACGAAGAAATATTGGGGTCCAGGATTATTATCCAGAGGCGGAGCAATTCATCACCATTCTGCGGGATCCCTTCGAGATGGCGGTGTCTTATTACTTTTATGCCAAAGGGCTAGGAGAAAATCGCTTTACAAACGGCAAGCCACGCCAACCGATACAAGAAAAATTTTGTGACGTTAGCAACTATCTGAGGAAAGGGCGGAAGAAACGGGCGGTGGTGAAATATCTCCCTTACAAGGTCACATTCGACAACTATGAAGAGATGTTTGAGAAATATTTTATCTACTTAGGCCTCACGGAAGACCTGCAAACCTCGGTCGATGTGTTAGCGCGGCGCTTGGGGTTTGCCTCGGTGCTCGTGGGGAGGGTCAACACCTCAGTTCATGATGAAGAGGTAACCGCAGAGCTCCGAGAAGAGTTTATTAGCACTCATCCTCTCGAATATGCAATTTATGATTATGCGGTGAGACACTATAAACAGTGAACTGGGAGAATATTCTGAGGCGCCGGCCATTTTTTTGGATCCCAGGCGTTGCAGTGTCGCCTGGCTTGAGCGGCGCCGAGATGCGGTCCTTGCCCCTCCCCTTTTCGCGCCGCGCAATCAGATCCTCATGCCACACAGAGCACCAAACGGGGTAAGGTATATCTACGCACGTTGTCGCCGGCCGCGCGTTAAGCTGGCGTGTGGCTCCGCAGAAAGCGCCGAATGCGCTCGACCGTTTGGGGCACGAGATCGGCGGGTTCTTTCCAGGGCTCTAACACCTCCGCGCGGGGCGCCAGTGCGGCAATTTCTCGCCCGATGGCCGTCGGATGGGGCAGATCGATGCCGGGGAGCACCAACAGTGGCGTACTGCACGACCGCACGAACTCGCGTGACACACTCAACACAAAGTCGCCGCTCCACATCCGTTTGCCAAAGGCTTCGAGCTTCGCCATATCAACGTCGGTGCGCTTCTGCACCAGTTGCTTGGCCCAGTCCACCCAGGCGTTAGGCAGCACCTGGCGGTTGGCTTCGTCAATGCCGATGGGCTGTTCGAGGACGGCCGAGGCGACGCGATCGGGCGCCCGCCTGATCAGGTTCAAGGCATACGAGCAGCCGATGCAGCAGCCCAGGACGTGGAACTTTTGGATGCCCAGGTGGTTCATCAGCCCTAACTGATCTTCAGCATAAGCACCCCAGGGGTCATTCATGTCTAGCGGGCCCGAGGAACTGCCAGCGTTGCGCTGGTCCAGCGCGATGACCCGACAGTCGTTGGCAAAGATTTCGACGGGATTGAACGCCGTCCGCCCCCAGAAACTGATCGTCGCGTTCATCCCGCCAGGCGGCAGCAGGAGTAAGGGAAATCCACTTCCTCGTTGCTCGTAATAGATCGATACATCCCCACGGACAAAAAGTGGCATGATCGCCTCCTTCAATGATAAAAGGCCAGCACTGCCTTGACGGGTTAGTAGAGCACGCTCCGATTTCTCTTGCGGTTCTGTGGAAGGAATTTCTAACCCATTTTGTCCCTAGCGTCCAGCCGTCACGCCTTTCACTGGGCAAATGAGGCAAGGTTGACACGCTTACCTCCAGGCCGGACATATAGCAGTTTTCAGTTGCATGCATCCTCCTCTGTAGGGGCGATCCTTGTGATCGCCCAAGGGGGGCGCAGGGCAGGGCGAATACAAGATTCGCCCCTACCTTCGATTTCAGGTCTCACCCAAGTAGGGGCGAAGCATTTGCCCCGTATAGACCCACGCCGTGGGGAGCCTGACACGCAAATGCTTCGCCACTACGGTGGACAGACGCTAGTGTCGTATGTACCAATCTCTTGCCTCCTGGTTTAGGAGGCCATACAAAGGCAAGCTGTCCATACAACGCGTCAGAGCTAAAAGGAGGGAGTACATCATGCCTACGGTCCGGCTCAACGACGTCACTATCTACTATGAGAGCTACGGGAAGGGCTTCCCGTTGGTCTTGGCCTACGGGCTGGGGGGTAACACCGGCATGTGGGCTGGGCAGGTCGAGGCGTTTGCGCAACACTACCGCTTCATTGTCTGGGACCCGCGGGGCCACGGTCGGTCCGCTAGTCCGCCGCAGCGGGAGCACTACGGCCTGCAGATCTCAGCCGAGGACCTGCGTCAGCTCCTCGATCAGCTCGCGATCGCGAAGGCTTATGTTGGGGGACAGTCGATGGGCGGAGGCATTGCTGCCCGCTTTGCCCTGACATACCCCGAGCGCGTAGCCGCGCTGTTGATCATTGATTCGGCCTCAGCCTCAGGGCTGCCCATGTCGGCGGCGATGCGGGCGATGCGGCAAAAAACGATCGAGCTGGCCGAAACTCAAGGCATGGAGGCGGTGGCCGACTATGCCATCGCGGCCAATCCTAACCTCAAAACCCAAGCGGAGGCCTCACCAGAGGCGCGTCAGCGTCTGCGCCGCATGTTTCTCGACCTCAACCCCACCGGCTATGCCAACACCATCCGCGCCATGCTCGAAGAGATCTTTCCGACCGAGCAGTTGTCAGTCCTCAGCATGCCTACGCTCGTGCTGGCAGGTGAGCAGGACCCAGCCCTGGAAGCGGCACGCATAACCCATCACCAGATGCCCGGCTCGCAACTTGTGATCCTGCCCCAGGCCGGACATCTGTCCAATTGGGATTGTCCAGAAGCGTTTAACGCGAGCGTCCTAGCATTTTTGCGTCAACTGGAGTTATAGCTTCTCGGTAATGGTACTAGCGACCACAAGTACTTCGGCGAGGACAAGGTGATGTGGGCCTCTGATTACCCACACCCGGATAGCACCTGGCCGGACTCGCGGGAAGTTATTCAGAGACAGATGCGCAGTCTCTCGCCCGCGATCCAGAAAAAAATCCTGCGTGAAAACGCCCTGCGGCTCTACGGACTCTAAGGAGAGAAAAAGCGCACCGCTAAACACTGGAGCCTTTTCTTGCTTTTTTCTCAGGCTTTCGCTAGCACAGGGGTATGCTAGCCACAGTACTCTCCGGGGCATTGGTCGGGATTGATGGCTTACTTGTTGAGGTCGAGGTCGATGTGGCGCTGGGTCTGCCACAGTTCACCACCGTTGGCCTACCCGAAGGCGCGGTGAAAGAGAGTAAGGATCGCGTCCGTGCAGCGATCAAGAACACCGGCTATGAGTTTCCTTCGCGCAAAATCACCGTAAATTTGGCGCCCGCAGATCTGAAAAAAGAAGGCTCAGCCTATGACTTGCCCATCGCGCTCGGCATTCTGGCGGCGGAGGGCTGGCTGAACAAAGAACGCCTGGATGAATACGCCCTCCTCGGGGAGTTATCTCTCGATGGTCGGGTGAAGCCTGTGCACGGCGCATTGCCGCTTGCCGTAATGGCCAAAGAGAAAAGCCTCAAGGGGTTAATCGTGCCGGCTGAGAATGCCGCCGAAGCGGCCGTGGTCGAAGGAATTGCGGTTATCAGTGTCGCCACGTTGAGTGAAGCCTTCCTCTTCCTCAATGGCGACCAACCGATCACTCCCACTCGCATCGATTTACGCGCGGTCTTTGCCGCCCACTCGGGCTACGAGGTCGATTTCAACGACGTGAAAGGTCAGGAGCATGTCAAGCGCGCACTTGAAGTG
>JACQEL010000085.1 GCA_016200595.1 Deltaproteobacteria bacterium | reverse complement strand
GGAAGTCAATGCAGCGCTCCTGGGCTTTTTGCAGACCGTGAGGTAAGAGAATTCCTAAAGGTGCCGGCCTGGCCAGCCGCGGTTGCTAGATCCTTGACTACTGGACGGGGTGCATAGCCTTTGCTGGCAACTGAGTTGAAAGCACACAGCTCATCTGCCGTCCACCCTTCGACAAGCTCAGGGCGAACGGGGTTGGGCTTGAAACTGTGGCGAACATGACCGTTCGTGCTGAGCCTGTCGAAGCACAAACACAGGGAGACGCGAACCTGCCAGAATTTGATATGCACCCTACTGGGCGTTCCGTGTTGACGACAGCACTGAGTCCAGTATGATTGCTGCCAAACCCTGCCGAGTTGATCACGCCACGCTTGGTCTGCTCGCTGATCGTGACGGCACTTATGAGGCACGCGGTATGGATCGCGTCTAGCACTAAGGAGGAAAACAATGGAACGTCCTTTACGCTTCGGCATCTTCATGGCGCCTTTTCATCCCGCCGGACAGAACCCGACCCTCGCTCTGGAGCGCGATCTTGAATTAATTGTCCGCCTTGACGAACTCGGTTATGACGAGGCGTGGATCGGCGAACATCACTCCGCTGGCCTGGAGATTATCGCGTCGCCCGAGGTCTTCATCGCCGCCGCCGCCCAGCGTACACGCCACATTCGTCTAGGAACCGGGGTCAGCTCCCTCCCCTATCATCATCCCCTCATGCTCGCCGATCGCATGGTGCTCCTTGATCACCTCACTCGGGGTCGGGTGATGTTCGGTGTTGGTCCAGGCGCTTTGCCATCCGACGCCTATATGATGGGCATTGATCCCGCGAGCCAGCGGGAACGCATGGAGGAGTCGCTGGGAGCGATCATTGCGTTACTCACCGCCGATGAACCGGTCTCGCTGCAGACCAATTGGTTTACCCTGCGTGAAGCCCGGCTGCAGCTGCGCCCGTATACGTACCCACACTTTGAGATTGCTGTGGCGGCCACGGTATCTCCGGCCGGGCCACGCACCGCCGGCCATTACGGAGTCGGGCTCCTCTCCCTTGGGGCAACCAGCATGGGTGGGTTTGCCGTATTGGGCGATCATTGGAAGATCTGGAATGATCAGGCGCAGAAATTCGGTCATCAAGTCGATCGCTCGACCTGGCGGCTGGTGGGCCCGATGCACATAGCCCCAACTCGCAAACAAGCCTTTGAGGAAGTGGAGTACGGCATCCACGAATGGGTTGATTACTTTCGCAATGTCGTAGCGTTGCCCCTGGCTCCTGAAGAACCCGATCCCCGCAAGTGGCCCCAAGCGATCGTCGAGTCCGGCACAGCCGTCATTGGCACCCCGGATGACGCAGTCGCGCAGCTCGAGCGCTTGAAAAAGCAGTCCGGTGGCTTTGGCTCCTTCCTGATTATGGCTCAGGACTGGGTCGATCGACGAGCGTCTTTGGCTTCCTACGAACTATTGGCTAAAGAGGTCTTCCCCCACTTTCAAGGTTCGTCTGACCTGACCGTTAGGTCCAGAGAGTGGTGCCGGCAGGATCACGATAGCCTGATCGGCGGCGCGATGAATGCCGTGGCCAAAGAAATCGAGCGGTATGAGAAAGAGACAGGCTACCGGGCTGCCATTGCTAATCTGGCCCAGGGTCAGGGGCAGGGCAATACCTGATACGAATTTGTATTGCAAAAGTAATTTTCGCGAGCAGCCGTTCACCCTTCGACTTTGCCGCTTACACGGCTACGCTCAGGGCGAACGGGAAAACTATACAGGGCAGCCGCCTACCGTTCGTGCTGAGCGTAGCGCACGCGAAGTCGAAGCATGAACATACAAGTTACCACCTGAACTGCAACTCGGTCTGCGGCACCCTTCATACTGCCGCGAGCAAAGCTTCGACGAGCTGCATATATTCCGTCCGGTTACGAAAGAAAATATCGTTGTGTCCGCCCTGGTCGAAAATTTTCAGCTGCTTTGGTTCCCGCGCCGCGGTATACAGCATCTCCGCATGGTGGGCATCGATTAACTCGTCGAACCGGGTGTGCATCACCAAGGTCTGTCCCTGAAAGTTCCCCAGCTTCTGGGCATAGTCGAAATATTTTCTCAGTTCGTCCACCACATCCGTCCTGGACATGCCCAGTTCTTCAGGCAGGACCCGTTGAAAAAACCGTTGGGTGAGATCCGCGACGCCGCTTTCAATAATCAGGCCGCCAAGCTGCGGGCGTCGATACACGCCGTGCAAAGCGTACAGCGAGCCAATCGACCGACCGAAGAGGACAATCTGGCGATCAGGAATGTTCAGGCTGTGGATGATAGGAACCACATCCTCCAGCATGCCTGCGAGAGCAGGGGTTCCGGTCGACATCCCGTAGCCACGATACTCGGCGAGCAAGCAGTTACACCCGGCCCGGGCTATCCATGCTGGAAACTCGGGCACATAGTCAGCGACGACTTCGCCGTTGCCGTGAAAATACACGACGGTCTTGGCGTCGGGGTTCACTGCCTGGTAGGAGCAAGCCAGCCGACTGCCGTCGGCAGCCTCGACCCAATAAGGCTCAGGAATTGAGGCCCTCTGTGGAAAAAAATAGCGGCTTGAAACAATGGGGTGATCGAGAATCGTAGAAGAGTGAGACATAGCAAGTCATTCCACACTGTAAGGTTGTGCCACACTTGCATGATCCAGAAAAGCCGGTTAAGCCCAACCAGAGTCCTACATTCGAGAAAAATTTTAATGAAAGTCTCTACGGTTGAATTCGCCGGTGCGGCAGCACAGCCTGGAGGGTACCCCAAACTGCCACACCCGGAAATTGCTTTTGCCGGTCGCTCGAACGTCGGGAAATCCTCGCTCATCAACCGGCTGCTCGACTATGCCATTGCTCGCATCAGCTCTACTCCTGGGCGGACCCGACAACTGAATTTCTTTGTTATCAACCATAAACTCACCTTCGTCGATTTGCCCGGCTTCGGGTATGCGCAGGTTTCCAAGCAAGAGCGAGAGCAGTGGCAAAAATTGATTGAGGACTATCTCATTCACTCCCGTAATCTGCGGGTGGTCGTCATCATCGTGGATATTCGCCGGGGGCTGGAAGACGAGGAAGCGGCGCTGTGCGACTTTTTATCGTATCACCAGCGCCCGTTTCTGATCGTGGCGACCAAATGTGACAAACTCAAGCGTGGGCAATTGGAACAGCAACGCAGGACCCTGATCGCGCAGCTGGAGGGTCATCCGCTTTTCTTGTTCTCTGCCCAAGACGGCAGCGGCAAAGAAGAACTATGGCGGGCGCTACAGGCTTTCGCTTCTGCCAAATCGCCGATTTCCCTCAACCATGCCTAACGTCTCGGTCATCATTCCTACTTATAATCGCCGCGACTTTGTCCGCGAAGCCGTCGCGTCAGTTCTGGCTCAGACTTATCGTGATTTCGAGCTGCTCGTGATAGATGACGGCTCGGACGATGATACTGCTGCGGTCGTGCACGAGTTTAACGGCGTGCGCTACGTCTTCCAACCGAACCGTGGGGTCTCGGCGGCACGCAACCGTGGAGTGGCATTGAGCACTGGAGAACTCCTCGCGTTTCTTGACTCCGACGATGTCTGGCAACCAGACAAGCTGAAATACCAGGTTGCGTTCTTCACTGCTCGCCCGGAAGCACGTATCTGCCAAACCGAAGAGCTCTGGCTGCGGCACGGGGTGCGGGTCAATCCCCATAACAAGCACCGCAAAGTCGGAGGCGACATTTTTGCTCGCAGCCTGCAACTGTGCTTGGTCAGCCCATCGGCTGTGATGCTGCGCCGGGAGCTATTCGCACAGGTCGGTGGTTTTGATGAGACCTTGCCAGCCTGCGAGGACTATGACCTGTGGCTCCGCATCGCGGCAACAGAGCTGATTCACCTGATTGCCACACCCTTAGTAATTAAGCGCGGCGGCCATGCCGACCAGCTCTCTCATCAGTTCTGGGGCATGGATCGTTTCCGCGTGGCAGCATTGTGTAAGCTGCTCGATTCTGCTGCGCTCTCGTCGGAGCAACGGAGACGGACTGAAGACGTGTTACGCATGAAGTGCAACGTGTTGGCGCAAGGCGCGCGTAAGCGAGGAAAGGACGGAGAGTGGTATCTGGCGTTGGCAGCAGCTTACACGAACGGGGGGAGAATATGCCCGCCCCCTGTCCCTCTCCCACAAGGGGAGAGGGAACCTGTACTGAGATGTAGGTTGAATCATTGAAGGCTGAAATTTATGCCCAAGGAGGATCGTCTTGCCCTCACTGGCTGAGCAAATTCTTACCTATGCGCAGCACAAACATCTGAGCGCGCAGACCCTTGCCCGCTGGCAGGGGTGGACCGCAGAAGATCAAGCGGAGTTGCTCACGCTCGCCGAAGAATTGCAGTTAAGTGAGAATCACTTGCGCGACTTTGTCGATTGGCTAGAGGAAATCGTCCTGCGTGATGGCGGCACGCTAGGCGGCGTGTTATCCCGGCCAGAGGTTCACCGCTCACTCAATACCAAACTATCGCGCAATGACAAGCTCAAAGCAGTCAAGGATGCCCTGCGCCGGCTCCGTTACCCGCAGCTGTCACAGCTGGAAGATGATCTGCGGGCTGCGATCAAGGCGCTAGACCTCGGCGGTCGGGTGCGTGTATCATTCCCGCCGGCTTTTGAAGGGGATGAGGTCACGGTGGCCATCACAGCCCACAATGTCAAAGAATTAGACGACAGTGTGACCCGTCTGCGACTGAGACTCGCTGACGGAACGCTGCAGCGAATGTTTGACCTGCTCGATCAGGGATAGATAGGCGAGTTGTCAGTAGCCAGTTGTCAGTTATCCGATGGGAAGACATGGAACTCTATAAACCAAGCGAAATTCTTATCGAACGTGGAGAGGAAGACGCTCCTGTGGTCCAGCGCACCTTGGCGCGGCTGCCGGAAGTGCCAGTGCGTATTGTAGACAAAGGCTGGGAGCGAGGGGGAACGGAAAGCAATGGTACAGACTCCTTTGCTGCAGGGAAACGTCGCTTACTGTTTACCCGCCAACACTCGACTTTTCTTGAACACTGTCCAGCCGGAACGCCGGGATTGGTGTGCTGCAACTATCTCGTAGTGAGCCTGATCTCCAACTGCCCGATGGACTGTAGTTACTGTTTCTTGCAAGAATACCTGGCCAACAACCCCACACTCAAAGTCTTCACCAATGTCGCTGACTTGCTGCATGAGGTGGCTGCGGTAGTGGATCGCCAGCCCTGGCGGCAGTTCCGTATCGGCACGGGCGAACTGTCTGACAGTCTGGCGCTTGATGCACTACTGGGCTTCTCGGCTGACCTTGTCCCCTTTTTTGCTGAACGTAAAAATGCGCTTCTCGAGTTGAAAACCAAGAGTGACTGTGTCGCTGGACTCCTAACTCTCGATCCCAAAGACCGGGTGGTGGTCTCCTGGTCGCTCACCCCGCCGGAAATCGTTGAGCGAGAAGAGCATGGCACAGCTGCGTTCTGCGCTCGTCTCGAAGCCGCACGGCGCGTGCAAATGGCCGGCTATAAATTAGGCTTTCACTTTGACCCGTTGATTGAGTACCCAGGTTGGGAAGAAGGTTACCGGGATACGGTGGCGCGCGTTTTCTCGACCATTGACCCACGCCGTGTGGCCTGGGTCAGTTTAGGGAGCCTACGTCTGACGCCAGCTTTGCGTGTGACTATGCGTCGGCGCTTTCCTCAGACTCGCCTTCTCTCCGGCGAACAAGTTCCCTGCGCTGATGGCAAGTGGCGGACGTTCCAAGCCCTACGCGTCAAGATGTACCGTGCCCTGGCTGGATGGCTCAGGGAGGCTGCTCCTCAAGTGCCGCTGTACATGTGTATGGAAACCGCGCCGGTGTGGGAAAAAGTCTTTGGCCGAGCGCCAACCTGCGATAAGGAAGTGGCACGAGCCCTCGTCGCCCCTAATCTGGCAAATCACGAAAAGAGCGGTTCTCCCTCAACAGACTCGGCATGAGTGATATCATGTGGAAGTTGGAGAGACGCCCCGGTGGGGCGTCTCTCCACGGCGAAGGATAAACAGGGGACAGAGAGGCTGCACTCTATTCTCACCTCTCTATGACTTTCTTCCCTCGTCTGGCAACCGAACTCGACCCCCAGGTTCTGATTATTTCCCTCATGACGTTCGTGATCTTGCTGGGAGTAAGCATTAGACGTGTCTTTTAGCCCTATAGTCCAACTCAGTTTTCGTAGTCTGGTGCCTACCGCCAGTGTGCTTTTAAGGAACTGGGGTTCATGAGATCACGGACAAACGTAATTGCCAGCAGCCCAAGGCTGAACAGGAGCAGTGGCAGGAGTAGGTAGCGCACGATTGGATAGGTAAGATTGAGGGGAATAAATAACAGCAGACCTGGGATCGCCATAGCGGCCAGCACGTACCCAATCTTTTGCGTCCAGTCGTTCCTCGCCAGGAATGGTGGTGCGGCAGCGAAAAGCGCAAACGATAAGAACTCCCATTTCCTCAGAGACCATCTGCGAGCTAATCCAGCCGCAATGTAATTCCCATCGATGCAGGACTCGAAGTAATGGTTCTCTAGCAAATCACTACCAGCGGCAAAGATGGTAAGCAGCACGATTCCCAAACCGTAAATCCACACTGCATCCTGACTGCTAAACACCGCCAGCCCTAAAGCGACAAAAAGCAGCGTATACGCGGGGACGAAGTACCAGGAGTCCCGCTCCAGGCTCTCTCGCACATCTATTTTTGC
>JACQEL010000673.1 GCA_016200595.1 Deltaproteobacteria bacterium | reverse complement strand
GCATTTCCAGGATGCGACTGAACAAATTGCGCAGACTAGAAGTGAGCGGATAGGTGACGCCAACTTTTTCATGCAGATAACGCGTCAGCACCTCGGAGTGACGGGCTTCGTCCACGACCTGCGTGGCCATGAAGAACTTGGCATCGATCTGCGGAAGGATATTGACCAATTGACTGCAGACCAGCATGGCGAATTCTTCGCCATACATCAGCTGACTAATACGCCAGGCTGAGAAATGGCGGTTGAGTTCTGTCCGTTGCGCTGAACTGAGACGGTCCCAATATTTGGTCCCGTAAATGTCAATCAGGCCATCAGGTAAAATGCCATTATCCGGGTTCAGCTCTTGGTTCCACTCGATGTCACGCGAGGCGTTCCACTGGTCGCGTTTGGCCTTCTCGTAGAGGCCGCGCATGTCTTGGTCTTTAATTGCAAGATCATGGGTGAATACCGCGGGCACGGTGGCGTTGATGATATCGAGGTGGGGGTGCAGAGACGCCATAGGAAACTCCTTTGATGGTACGATTGAGTTTCAATAATGAACGAGTGAGTTTCTTTTAGCTGATGTCTTACTTGCTGTCAAGAGAAAGAAAATGGCGAACTGGACATTTTTCTGCGTGCGGTGTCCTCTCACTAAACTAGGAGGCAAGAGATTGGTACACGCGACACTAGCGCCTGTCCACCGTAGGGGCGAAGCATTTGCCCCGTATAGACCACCGGCGTGGGGAATCTGACACGCAAATGCTTCGCCCCTACCCCGCAGCTACTTGCTACGAAAGTGCTCTGGTCGGCCCAGAATGATGACGCCTTTGACTTTAGAGGATGGCTATGAGAGGCATGGAGTGTTTTTCCCGAGACTGGTAGCGCAGACTGTTTATAAAAATCCTGATGTAAGCAAGTGAAAAGCGAGCAATCTATGTTCCGCTTGCCTTACTCAGGAAACGAGGAGGGGTGGAGAGGGGAAGCATAATTCATGCTCTCGGGTGCCGGAGGAAAAGCGAGGAGGGGTATGCAACCTGTCGGCTGCATCAACGGCGCTCGGGCATTGGCGCTCATCGTGGGGCTTATTGCGGTAGCCTCCTGTGCGACGCAGAAGAGCCACACTCTCAGCAACGATGGGTTGCTACCCCTCCCTCGCAACTCACAGATAGAGACTTCAGCCGCCGTTGAAGAGCCTGGGGTAGGAACGAAGACCCAGGTCCAGGCGGTGCTGAGCAAGCTGCCGCTGTATTTCATTGAGAATCGGGGGCAGCTCGACGCCCGCGTCGCTTACTACCTCCAGGGCCGTGACACGGCCGTATACTTCACCGCCACAGGGCTCACCTTTGCTCTCACAGGTCCGGAGCCTGGAGCCCCGGTGCCAGAGACGCCCCAGCCGGGAGCCTTGTTGCATCCGGTGGCGTTCAAGCCTGATGCAAAATCAGAGGCGCCACGGCAGCGCTGGGCGCTCAAGCTGGACTTTGTCGGAGCCAACCCTCAGGTACAACCTATCGGGCACGACCGCGCGCCCGCGGTGATCAGCTATTTCAAGGGACCGCAGAGTCAGTGGCAGACAGGGCTCCAGACCTATGCCTCAGTGGTCTACCCCGAGCTGTGGCCGGGCGTTGATCTGGTGTACAGCGGCACGAGCACTCGGCTCAAGTACACCTTCGTCGTCAAACCGGGAGCCGATCCCAACCAGATCAAGCTGGCGTATCGTGGAGCCACAGCCGTGCGGCGCACGGAGGGCGGACAGTTGGCGGTGGAGACGGCGGTGGGGGGCTTTGCGGACGAGCGGCCCTATGCGTATCAGGAAGAAGGTGAAGGGCAGCGCACGGAGGTGGCGGCGGCATACGCAGTCGAGGACCAGGAGGGGGCGTATGGGTACGGGTTTACGGTGGGGGCATACGACCAGAGCAAGCCGCTGGTGCTGGACCCGGCCGTGCTGGTCTATGCCGGCTACATCGGTGGCGGTGGGTCCTCCTTCGAAGAGGGCCGCGGCATTGCGGTAGACAGTGCGGGCGACGCCTACGTGACGGGCACCACCGGCTCCACTGAGGCCACCTTTCCAGTGACGGTCGGGCCAGATCTGACCTTCAACAACGGTGGCTCCTCCGACTCCGACGCCTTTGTGGCCAAGGTCAGGGCGGACGGTACGGGGTTGGTGTACGCCGGCTGTATCGGGGGCAGCGGCTTGGACGGGGGCAATGGCATTGCTGTAGACAGTAGGGGCGACGCCTACGTGACGGGCGGCGCCATCTCCACTGAGACCACTTTTCCAGTGACGGTGGGGCCAGACCTGACCTTCAACGGTAACGAAGACGCCTTCGTGGCCAAGGTTGGCAGCCTGGCAATCCAGCCGAGTAGAGGCGGCAACACAGGTTCTGTTTCGGTTATCATCCACGGCATCGGATTCGCGCAGGGCGCAACGGTGAAGCTTGTGAGGGCCGGTCAGCCCGACATCATAGGAGACCCCGTAAGCGTGAGCGAAGACGACCAAACGATTGCCACCACCTTTGACCTGATCGGATAAGGTGCTAGGAGCCTGGGACGTGGTGATAACGAACCCCGACAGCACCACCACCACATTCCCCCAAGGCTTCACGATTGAGGAGGGACGCACTGCCCAAGTGTGGGTAGACATCATCGGACGCAACACCATCGGGTTGGGGCGCGGGCAAACCTTCTACATTGTCTACGGTAACCGTGGGAACATTGATGCAAATGGTCCGGTCTTGTTTGTGGCCGTTCCCAAAGAGGCGGCGGCAAAAATCCCACGACCTAGCAACCCTACGATTCCGCTGGGGGGCGTTAACTGGGACGTGGTGCCGCTATCAGTAGAAACGGAAACTGAGCTATGGTTTCCTCGAATCATCTACAAATTGGCGCCCGGTGAAGTTAGAGTGCTGACACTCACTTTGACAGTCTTCTCAGCAGAGAATCTCTTGCGAGCATGGATAACAGCACCTCTTTTCCCCAATGGTTTCCAGGCCCCAGGAGGTGCCCTTTTGAGGTCAACACAAAGCGACGATACGGACCACAGGGGAATTGAGGAATCTATCGAGGCGGCAAGTCGGCAAGTAGGCTACCCCGACCCCGCACTTGTGGATTATTTCGAGTATCGGAGACAGTTGCGGGAAGGAATTAAAGAAGTCGGCCAATCTCTTGCTGAGGAGGGTGCTAAGCACTACGGAATTGAGTTCGGGTGGACTCTGGTTGTCCTGGGCGCCGTCGGTATCGCTGTCTTCGGGTTAGGAGCGGCATGGGTTCCCACAGCGGCTATAGCGGTGGTCCTCATCAGTATCCCTACTTGGGTCGAATTCCATGAAGGGGCCATGCTCATAAAGCGAGCCTTGGTCGTACGCGGCGTCAGAGCTTTCGATCCCAATGCGAAAGTCGGGTCACTGGGAGTGGCAGAGCCTCAATATCTTTCTGGTGAAGAGCCGCTCCGCTACGCGGTCTTCTTCGAGAATGTAGAAACTGCGACTGCGCCTGCTCAAGAAGTGCTCATCACCGACCAGCTTGATGCAACCAAGATAGACCTGAGCACGTTGAACCTTGGGCCGATCTCCTTTGGAGACCAACTCGTGGTCCCACCATCCGGGCTGAGTGCGTTTACCACGACCGTGGATCTCCGACCCAAGAACAACCTTCTCGTCAAGATCGAAGCGAGCCTGGACGCGAGCACCGGGCTCCTCACTTGGCGTTTCACCTCCATCGACCCGGCAACGGGACAGCTTCCCGAGGATCCGCTGCTCGGCTTCCTGCCGCCCAACGTAAACCCACTGGAAGGAGAAGGGAGCGTCCTCTTCACCGTGATGCCGAAGAAAGACCTCCCCACCGGGACCGAAATTCGTAACAGCGCGTCCATCGTCTTCGATGTGAACCCGCCCATTGACACGCCGGAATGGCTCAACACCCTGGACAGCACGAAGCCGTCAAGCCACGTCCTCCCGCTTGCTGCTACCCAAAACTCCGCGAGCTTCCAGGTTCAATGGGCAGGGACCGACGTGGGCTCGGGCATCCTCGACTACACTATCTTCGTTTCCGAGAATGGCGGTCCTTTCACGGAGTGGCTCAGCAATACCTCAGACACCTCAGCAATGTTCCCTGGGGAGGCCGGAAAAACCTACGCCTTTTACAGCGTGGTCCGGGACCAGACAGGCAATCTGGAAGATGCCCCACCGGTCGCTGACGCCACTACTACCGTCTCCTCCATTACAGTTACAGTCCTCAAGCCCAACGGGGGCCAGACCTGGCCCATTGGCACGACCAAAACTATTCGCTGGACGTCAACCGGCGTCAGCGGTGATGTGAAGATTCAGCTCTCCCGCAACGGCGGCACGACCTGGAAAACCCTCTTCGCTGACACTCCTAACGATGGGACCCAAACGTGGAAAGTGAAGGGAAAGGTCACGACGAGGGCACGCATTCGGGTCCAAAGCCTCGCCAACACTACCATTGCCGACAGCAGTGACAGCAATTTCACCATCAAGGGGCTGACCGTGTTGAGCCCCAACAATGGAGAAGTCTGGTCCATTGGCAGTACCCAGACTATTCGTTGGAAATCAGTAGGCGTAGGCGAGAAGGTGCAGATTCAGCTCTCGCGTGATGACGGTGCGAACTGGACGACGATTGTGGATAACACCGCCAACGATGGGGCTGAAGACTGGATTATGGCGGGGCCGATGACCACCCAGGCGCGGATACGGGTCTTGAAAGCTAACAAGCCGACCATTCAAGATAGCAGCAACAAGAGCTTTACCATTCAGTAGTCAGGCGAGGTCGGGGTGCATACCAATTTCGTGGTAATTCAAGCAGAGTTGCCTGCCAACCCGCCGTTCACCCTTCGACCGGCTCAGGGCGAACGGGGCTGGGGATTAAGTGCGTTGGTAATTTTCCGTTCGTGCTGAGCTGGTCGAAGCACGCAGACAGGGAGCCACCAGCCTGCCAATATTTTGCTATGCACCCGCACTCTCTTGTCAAATCGTCAGCTTTGCCCTAGAGAAACAAGCTGGTATGTCGTATTGTCAGATTTATATGGAACGCAAGGGAAGCCACGGCAGCAACGGGCTGACCCTTAAACACCGGTCGAGGAAAAGGAGGCATAATGCAATACGATCTAATTATTAGGAACGGCACGGTCATCGATGGCTCGGGCATGCCCCGCTATCGGGCTGATGTCGGTATCCGCCGCGGTAAGGTCGCCACTATCGGCAAATTGCGCGAGACCGCCAAGGAAACCATTGATGCTGAAGGGCATATCGTGGCCCCGGGCTTCATCGATGCCCATACGCACATGGATGCGCAAGTGTTCTGGGATCCATTGGGCACCTGCTCGTGCTGGCATGGTATTACCAGTGTGGTGATGGGCAACTGCGGCTTCTCGCTGGCGCCTTGTGCGGAGAAAGACAAGCTGTTGGTGATGCGCAATTTAGAGCGGGCTGAAGACATTGCCCCCGAAGCGATGGAAGCCGGCATCAAATGGAGTTGGACAACCTTTCCCGAATACCTCGATGCCGTGGATAAATTGCCCAAAGGAATCAACTACACGGCCTATATTGGGCACTCGGCCTTACGGACGTATGTGATGGGGGAGCGGGCGTTCAGTGAGACGGCGAGCGACAAAGATCTCAAGGCCATGAAGCAGGAGGTTCACCGGGCGATCCGGGCGGGGGCAATCGGGTTTACGACCTCGCGCACGCGCAATCATCAGACGCCGGATGGGCAGCCGGTGGCCAGCCGCTTAGCTACCTGGGATGAGGTGAGAGAACTGGTGGGGGTGATGGGAGAGTTGAACGCTGGCATCTTTGAGATTGCCAACGAAGACGTCAGGTTCGATCCCGAACGGGTCCACGAGTATCTCGCCCGTCTGAAAGCGCTGGCCGTGGACACTGGCGTGCCCGTTACGTTTGGTATGTTCAGCAGTCGCCAGGCGCCGGATATGTGGCGCCCGTTCTTTAATCTGGCGGACGAAACCGCAGCCGCTGGCGGCCGCATGTTCATCCAGGTGCACAGCCGCTCGCTCAACGTCGTACTGTCGTTTGAGACGGTCACCCCGTTCGATAAGCTGCCGGTGTGGTGCGACATCCGCAAGCTGCCGCTGGCAGAGCAGGAAGCGAAGTTGCATGATCCTGAGATCCGCCAGCAACTGATTGCGGCGATCCACCAGACCCCGCGGGACCGGGGCCAGGGAGTCGGCGCTGAACCGCGCTCGGCGAATTTCAAATGGCTCCTGGTTATGGATAAAGCCACTCCACCGTACCGCACGGTTGCCGAGATTGCCGCAGATCTCAACCAAGATCCGGCAGAGGTGTTCATCGATCTCGCGCTGAAGAAGCATCTTAAGCAATTCTTCCTGCAACCCCTGGTCAACGAGAACCAGGAGCACGTACTGGAGATGATGAAGAATCCTCGCTCGGTGGTCACCTTCTCGGACTCTGGCGCTCACGTCTCGCAGATTATGGACTCGTCCCTACAGACCCATCTGCTGAGTCATTGGGTGCGAGAAAAACAAGCAGTGACTTTAGATGATGCCGTGCGGATGCTGAGCTTCGTGCCCGCCTCGCATTGGGGGTTGACGGGGCGCGGCATGCTGCGTGAAGGGTGGGCTGCCGACGTAGTCGTTTTCAACCCTGAGGCAATCTCACCTATGCTGCCAGAGTTGGCCCATGACCTTCCCGCTGGCGCCCGCCGTCTAAAGCAAAAGGCGGCAGGTATCATGGCCACGGTGGTCAACGGTGAGGTGGTCTTGCGCAATAATGAGCACACCGGTGCGCTGCCTGGTCGATTGCTGCGCGGTCCGTTGGCCCGCAAGTAGTGTACTGACGCGAGGGAGACACGAGTATCTACAGTGGCTTTCACTCGCCTGAGGCCTCTGCTGGGAGCGCGGGCGTCTCGCCCGCTGTGAAAAGCGACCAAGATGGTCGCGCTCCCAGGACACAGCCAAGTGCAAATTGCTCTAATTGACGGCAGTCTGTCAGCCTTTTTGCTGCCCCCAGCGATCCCAATGGATCACCTCTTCGACCGGCCGCCGGGTGACCGGACCAAACTTCCCTTGTGGATAGCCCATCGGAATCATCGCGGCCACTTCCATCGTGTCTGGAATACCCAGCTTCTGTTTAAGTGCTTCTTCAAAGAAGCAGTGAATGGTAGTCAACGTCGCCCCAATCCCCAAAGCGCGACAAGCTAGCAGGATGTTTTGTACCGCCGGAAAGATCGAGCCGTGGATTACGATCGTATTCGCGCGGGGATTATTCATTGCGGCTAAGGGCGTGTATTCCTGGTGCGCGCAGGCCAGGAGAATCACCGGCACTTCGTCGAGATGGGCAGCAAGATCGGCCGCCGCATTGAGCATGCGCTGCTGAGCCGGCGGGAGATTCCCTGCCGGGATCATTCTCTTGGCCCGCAACTGCTGCCACGTGTTCCAGTAGTAATCGCGGAGAAAGCGCTTCAGGTCTGGGTCTCGCACTAAGATGAACGCCCACTCTTGCGTATTGCCGCCGCTGGGAGCGCGCGTGCCCGCATCGACAATTTTCTTGAGCGTTTCTTCCGGAATCGGATCCGGTTTGAGACGGCGCATAGCGCGGGTGGAATAGATGACTTCAAAGACTCCTGGCTCTGCCATTGGGTACCTTCCTTTGTGTGGTAGTGGGCATCCCTGCCGACCCTCAGAGTGCGGACTGCACTCCTAATCATGTCCGAGCACGTATACCTCAGGGATCGATCCTGGCAGACGCATACCCGCTGAGCACCTCAGCGCCCTCTTGATTCACGGTGGAAACGGTCAGATCGATGAAATGTTTCCCACCTTCTTCTCTGAGAGCTTCTACGGTTGCTTTAGCGGTGAGAACATCTCCCGGCCACACTTGGCGCGTGAAACGCACTCCATACTTTGTCAGGCGCCCATCGCCTACATAGTTCGTGAGCATCTTGCCCGTCATGCCCATGGTGAGCATGCCGTGCGCAAACACCGAGGGATAGCCAGCCACTTTGGTAGCGAAGACCTCGTCCGTATGGATGGGGTTGTAATCACCAGACGCGCCGGAGTATTGGACCAACTGGGTCCGCGGCCGATTATTCACGATTTGTTCTTCATGGGTATCTCCCACCTTAAGCGTATGTGCTGATAATGCCATAACTGTCCTCCTAATTCTGATCCACCGGACGTTCAGTGCGGACGCCAACGCCGCGAGCGGTAATCACCAGTTCCCCCTTTTGATCGCGATACTCAGTGATGGTCTCCGAGAAGACTAGTTTCCCCGACCGCCGTCCTTCTTTTTCCCAGGTCTTGCCCGGTTTCACCGTGGCGGTGAGGACATCACCCGGCTTGAGATGACGGTGATACTCGAAGTGCTGTTCGGCATGGAGGCCACCGCCGCCGCCACCTCCTCCGCCACCGCTACTGCGCTGCACGCCTGTGGGTTCCTTGCCCGAGCCAAACCACGGCTGCCCGCTTTTAGGCCGCAACGGATAGTCGGGATCAAATTGGGCACTGGCTATGGCAAAGGTCGGCGGGGCAATGATGGTCCCCGGCTCGGTGGTCTTGGCATAGTCCTCGTCGTGATAGATCTGGTTGTCGTCCCCGACTGCCCGGGCGAACAACATGATATGGCCTGCCTCAATGGGAAATTTTTTCGCTGCCATTGTTCCTCCTCCGGTGAGAGAATTTTACTGTCGGGAGCATACGTCGGCTCTTTTGCTGTTGCAAGCCTAATGTCCCTCTTTCTCAGAATTCAGCACTCAGAAAAAAGTAGGGTGGGCATTGCCCACCACGTTGGAACTGTTGCTACAGCAGGGACGGTGGGTGGTACCCACCCTACAAGAAAAGAGGAAGCCTATTTTCTCAAAGCCATTGCTGCGTGTAGACAAGGGAATTTTTCCTCGCTCTTGCTTGCCCACCTCTTTACCCATAGCCCCCAAATACGCTACATCGTGAGGGAGCCTTTAGCAGATGGCTCATAGGTTTCAAACGAAGCCATCTGCCATAAAGCGAGCGTAGTGCCTCGCACGCTCAAGCCCATTGATGAGACGAGACGACAAGAGGGAGCACGCATGACCATTACCCCAACCCTGGGCCGCATCCTATTTCTTACCGCTGAACAAGCGGCTGAAGTACGCGAGCGCTTCGGCACGCCCTGTTACGTTTATGACTGTACGTTGCTGGAAGCAGCGGCACGTC
>JACQEL010000688.1 GCA_016200595.1 Deltaproteobacteria bacterium | reverse complement strand
GGGCATGTGACCACCTGTCACCGTGCTTCGACAGGCTCAGCACGAACGGCAAATCTTCAACACGTTCACCTCTGGCCCCGTTCGCCCTGAGCGCGTCGAAGGGTGAACGGCAGAGTTTCCTCTAGCGGGGACTGAATGACCAGAAATTTGGTATGCACCCCAAGCTTTTAGGGCTTTGTTCTTTTGCTTTTCTCTATTTGTTTCTCTATAAAACCGTGTTGACAAAAGGAGTAAGGGTCCGCTATAAACTAGAACGTTTTTTGCTGTCGGGTTGCTAAGGAGGGACCATGGTGAGACGTGAAAAAAGTAATTACGTCATTCAAGCGGTCGCTCACGCTTTAGATGTTCTAGAACAGTTCCATGGAGACGGTGAACTTGGGGTGACCGAGTTGAGCAAACGGCTCAAGCTGCATAAGAACAACGTTTTTCGCATATTAGCAACCTTAGAATCGCGCGGGTACATTGAGCAGAACCGCTCTACCGAGAACTACCGTTTGGGGACGAAATGTCTGCAGATCGGACAGACTTACCTCCAGCACATGGGACTCCTGCAGCAAGCGCGGCCGATTATGGTCGAGGTCGTCAAAGCCTGTCGAGAGAGTGCTTATGTCGCGGTTATGCGTAAAGGGAAAGTTGTGCCCCTCGATATGATCGAGTCGGATCAGCCTGTACGAATTATTTCTCATGTCGGTGAAAACCTTCCTTTATACTGTACGGCAGCTGGGAAGGTACATTTGGCCTTTGAACCAGATGAAGAAGTCCAACGCTGTTTTCCCGATCACTTAGGGCAGCATACCGAACGCACTATAACAGACCGGCAAGTCCTTATGGAACAGCTGAAGAAAGTGGCCAGCACGGGGTACGCGATAGATGACGGTGAGTATCTAACCGATGTGCGGACGGTTGCCGTGCCGATCAAGGACTATATGCGTACCGTCGTTGGCAGTTTAGCCGTCAGTGGGCCAGCCTACCGCATTCCTAACGGACGGATTGAAGAAGAAATCGCCCCACTGATGATGAAGGCTGGCCGCGAACTCTCGAGTCGCTTGGGCTATAACGCCTGAGTCGATTGTCTAATCCCGCTACTGTTCCCCTCTGTGCGAGAGAGCGGGGTATTTCACCTTGCTCCTGGAAAAGAGTAGAGGCCGCTCGCCGCACACTGCTACGGCTTTCAGATGGTTCCTCAGCGGAGCGCTTGACATAGGGGCGACAACGCGCTGAAGTACACGACCGACATGACAGGAGGGACGTTGGAGTGAAGATACTAGTCACGGTCAAACGGGTGCCTGACCCGGAAACGACGATTCGCGTGAAGCCCGATGGGTCAGGTATTGTTACTGACAATATCAAATACGTTATCAATCCCTTTGACGAAATCGCTATCGAAGAGGCTCTGCGTATTAAGGAGAAGTTGGGAGGAAGTGAGGTCGTACTGGCAAGCATCGGCACCAAGGTGGTCACCGAACAGCTGCGCACTGGGCTAGCGATGGGAGCGGACCGGGCGCTTTTGGTGTTGTGTGACCAGGAGTTGGATTCCCTGGCGGTCTCGAGGATTCTGGCGAAGTTAGTGGAGCGAGAAAGTCCACAACTCGTGCTGATGGGGAAACAAGCCATTGATGATGATGCAAACCAAGCCGGCCAGATGCTCGCTGCAGTCCTCGACTGGCCACAGGCAACGTTTGCCTCTCAGGTCCAACTGGCTGCCGATCAAGCCTCCGTGCAGGTGCTCCGTGAGGTCGATGGCGGTCTAGAAACGATTGGCTTTTCTCTGCCCGGGATCATCACCGCCGACTTGCGTCTCAATGAACCCCGTTACGCCTCACTCCCGGGCATCATGAAGGCGCGGAAAAAAGAGATTAAGGAGATCCCAGTAGCAGAGCTAGGGGTTGATATCACTCCACGGTTGAAAATTCACAAGATGGACCCACCAGTCAAGAAAATAGGCGGGAAGAAGGTGGAGACCGTGCAACAGTTGCTGGACCTCCTCCATACCGAGGCGAAAGTTATCTAAGGAGCACCCTATGGGCAATGTACTGGTTTTTGCTGAACACCAGAACGGGAAATTCCCCAAGAGCACCCTGATCGCCTTGCAGGCCGGAAAAGAAGCGGCCAGCAAACTCGGCGGCAACTGGCTGGCTGCATTATTGGGATCGGGACTCGACGCTCCTGCGCAAGAAATCGCGGGATACGGGGTGACCAAAGTCCTCGCGGCTGATGATCCAGGCTTGACTAATTATCTGGCTGATACCTATACCGCAACGCTGGAACAACTCGTCAAAGCTCATGATGTTTCTTTATTGCTGGCGACCTCGACCGCAATCGGGAAAGATCTCTTGCCGCGCGTGGCCGCGCGCCTTGGCGTAGGTATGGCGACTGACGTGGTTGCGATCAATGCCGATGGCACCTTCAAGCGACCGATGTATGCTGGGAATGTCATTGCCACCGTATCGCTCGACGGGCCGGTGAAAGTCATCTCCGTGCGCGGCACTGCCTTCGACGTCGCTCATCCTGGTGGCCAAGGGCAAGTTGAAAAAGTCAGTGTGAATCTCGACGCCGCAGCCAAGAAGATGCAGTTTGTCTCCTTCAACGAGACTAAGTCCGATCGTCCCACCCTGACTGAGGCGCGTATTGTGGTCTCTGGTGGTCGCGGACTCAAGTCCGGAGAGAACTTTACTACTTATCTAGAACCGTTGGTCGATGCTCTCGGCGCAG
>JACQEL010000687.1 GCA_016200595.1 Deltaproteobacteria bacterium | reverse complement strand
GGATAAACAGGGCAATCGGCGGTGGCTGCTGTGGCAGGATGCGAAAGGACCCGGAAATTCTCTCATCGGCATCGGCTCTGACATCACCGAACGCAAGCGAGCCCAAGAGGCCTTGCAAGAAAGCGAGGAGCGCCACCGCTTCATCATCAATGCCGCGCTTGATGCCGTTATCACCATCGATACAGCAGGCCTGATCACCGCCTGGAACCCCCAGGCAGAGCTTATCTTCGGCTGGTCTCACCCAGAGGTAGTGGGACGGCCTTTAGTGACCACCCTCGTCCCCCTTCGCTACCGGGAAGCTCATGATCGTGGGTTGAGACGTTTCTTAGCGGTCGGTGAAGGAAAGATGGTGAACCGACGGATCGAGATCTCAGCGCTGCACCACGATGGGCATGAATTCCCCATCGAATTGACTATCTCTCCCATCCGGTCGGGAGGAACGTGGCTGTTCAGCGCTTTCGTCCGCGACATCACCCTCCGCCAGCGGATGGAGGAGGCCTTACGGGAAAGTGAGGCCCGGGTGCGTACGGTGGTCAGTGGCGCCCCACTCATCTTGTTCGCGGTGGACCAGACGGGGGTCATCACGCTGTCGGAGGGGAAAGGCTTGGCGGCCCTCGGCCTCACGCCAGGTGAGGCGGTTGGGCAGTCGGTTTTTGACTTCTACCGTGACATGGCCCAGATTCGCGAGAATATCCGTCGGGCCCTTGCCGGCGAGGAGTTTAGCGCGCTGGTTGAGGTCAACCACTTGGTGTTCGAAACCCGCTATGCGCCACTGCGGAGCCCTAGCGGCGACGTCACCGGGGTTATCGGTGTAGCAATGGATATCACCGAGCGGCAGGCGATCGAACGGATGAAGGACGAATTTGTCTCGATAGTGAGCCACGAGCTGCGCACGCCCTTGACCTCGATCCGCGGCGCCCTCGGGCTCCTCGAAAGTGGCTTGATCGGCGCGCTGCCCGAGAAAGGGCAGCGTATGATGGAGATTGCGGTCAATAATACCGATCGCCTCGTACGACTCCTCAACGACATCCTCGATATCGAACGGATGCAGTCCGGTAAAGTCACCATGCGGCGCCAGCTTTGTGATGCAGCGGGGCTGCTGACCCAGGCCGTCGAGGAGATGCAAAGCATGGCCGATAAGGCAGGAATCACCCTCACTGTGGCGCCTCAGCCTCTGCCGCTGTGGGCAGACCCTGATCGCATCATGCAAACTTTGACGAATTTGCTGAGTAACGCGATCAAGTTCTCGACGACAGGGAGCACGGTGTGGGTCAGCATGGCGCGGCAAGGCGAGGAGGCAGTATTTACCGTGCGCGACCAAGGGAGGGGAATTCCTGCCGACAAGCTGGAGACTGTCTTTGAGCGCTTTCAGCAGGTAGATTCGTCCGACTCGCGCCGGAAAGGGGGCACAGGGCTAGGGCTGGCGATCTGTCGCAATATCGTGCGTCAGCATGGGGGGCAAATTTGGGCCGAGAGTCGGCTGGGAGAAGGCAGTACCTTCTCTTTCACGTTGCCGCTGCCCAAAGAAGGACACCTCCCATCTCCTCCCACCAGCGCCACTGAGACAAAGGAGAGAACGAATGAAAGCCGCTACTGATCATCCGGTCCAAGAACTGATTGCCGCCCGGTGGAGTCCGTACAGTTTCGCGGCGCGGGCGGTCGCCGCTGAAGACCTGCGCTCGCTCTTTGAAGCCGCGCGTTGGGCTCCCTCTTCTTACAACGAACAGCCCTGGAGGTACATCGTCGCGAGACAAGAACAAACCGCAGACTTCCAGCGGCTGCTGTCCTGCTTGATAGACTTAAACCAAGTGTGGGCCAAAGCGGCCCCAGTGCTGGCCCTCGGAATCGCTCGGCTGCGGTTTAGTCACAATGAGCAACCCAATCGGGCGGCGATTCACGATCTGGGGCTTGCCAACGGGTATTTGGTGTTGGAAGCCACAGCGCGGGGCCTCGCGGTACATCAAATGATCGGCATTTTGCCGGATAAGGCCCGTGAGATCTACGAGATACCCGAAGGGTACGAGCCGATGGTGGGTCTCGCCATTGGCTATACAGGCGACCCCCAGGCATTGCCTGAGGAGTTAGCCAAACGAGATCTGCTGCGCCGGCCGCGTAAGCCCCTGAGGGACTTCGTCTTCGACGGGAAGTGGGGGAGCATCTCAGACTTCGTCAGGTAAGAGGAGAGTTTCTTAAGGTAGCGGCGGGCAGAATCGAACTGCCGATGGTTTATGACACCCGTCGATATTTAGAGATACTGCGTAATTCCCGCGGCGGGTTCAGGTGGCGGCCGCGGATCGTGTAGGAGACCTCGGCCACGTAAATGTCGCCATGGGAATCCACGGCAATGCCGTGCGGGGCAACGAATTGGCCTGGCCCCTCGCCCTCTTCGTCGGCGCCGAAGCGGCAGACCAGAGTGCCCTTCAGATCATAGATCGAGACGCGGTGTCCCAAGCCCGGGGCATCATCCACGCCCCCCATACCGTTGAGTTCCCCCACATAGATATGCTCCCCCCACAGCACCATCGCATCGGGCCGATGGATATTGTTCCACATGGTGATGAAGGTGCCCTGCGGGTCAAAGATCTGGATGCGGTGCGCCTCGCGGTCCACCACATAGACCTGGTCGTCTGCATCAATCGCGATATTGTGCGGCCGGATGAATTGGCCGGCATCAATGCCCGGACGACCCCAGGAAAATTTGTACTCGCCTGCCCCCGTATACACGTGGATACGGGAGTTGCCATAACCATCGGACACATAGACGTCGCCGGTGCGCGGCCTGATCGCGGCCGACGTGGGCCGGTTGAACGGTGCGCCACTCCACTTTTTCGCCGGGGCGTTACGGTTGCCGATTTCCAGCAGTTGGACGCCGTCCGTGGCAAACTTCTGGATCGTATGAATGCCGTCGTCCGCCACCAACAAAGAACTATCATGGGCGATATACAGTCCATGGGTACGGTCGCTGAAGTACCCCTGTCCGAAGGAGCGGAGGTAGTTGCCCTCGCGGTCAAACACTATGAGCGGGTGCTGACCGCGGGTGAGGACGTAGACATGGTCCTGCGCATCCACTGCGACTCCAGGGCATTCTTGAAAGGTGACGCCCGCGGGCAGCGTGCCCCAGCCCTCGACATACTCATAGCGAAAGTCTCCGATTCCGTACACCTCGCGCATGGCGTGCCTCCATTTGCAGTGGAGAGAGCCTCCCTCGTCTTCACCGGACCGGTACTCAGCTCTCTTCCGATAACGCATTAAGCAGGGCTTAGGCCTCTTGTAAGTCTTAGGTTATATACACGGCCCCACTTGGCATACTCCTATGCCTGCCACCGGCGGGCCATTACATTCACCCGGCCCAATATCGGCGGGGTTGCCACAGCAAGCCTGGGCGCCTTTACAGGCGTTATTGCCAATCGCCCCTTTGGTGTCAAAGCAGGCCGCCGTCCCGATGCAGGAGCCGGTGCCGACGGGGGCGCTGTTGTTACCGCAGGCATCCGCCCCCTGGCAGGAGCTGGTGCCCACATCCGTGCTGTTTTTAGAGCAGGCTTGCGTCCCCAGGCAGGCGTTGTTGCCAATCGCCCCGCTGTTCTCCACGCAGGCATAATTCTCATTACAGGAGCCGGTGCCCACGGAGCCGGTGCTACCGAAGCAAGCATTGGTCCCGTTGCAGGAGCGATTGCCGACCTTCCCGCCGTGGTTCTCGCAGGCCCCAGGCTCGGAGCACGAGCGGGGTTCCTACCACCAGCAGGCTCAGGCCCAGCATCATCACCAGCCCAACCCGATGCGAAATTTTCATTCGCTCCTCCTTGGATGGAAAAAATTGGCCCATTCATACAACACGACACGAGCCAAAAGCAAGCGAAGAGTGAGGTCCTCATCGCTCAGAGTGGCGAGAGCGCCGGCAGCCTCGGCGGAAACCGTGTAAGTGCTGGAAAAATAAAGTAGCGGCGGGCAGAATCGAACTGCCGACCTAGGGATTATGAGACCCTCGCTCTAGCCTACTGAGCTACGCCGCCACAGGAGGGCAATCAGGCACTTACGGCAGAATCGGAAGGGGCTAACCGAGCAACTGTCATTGTTTGGCCCAGGAAAGCGGTTTCCAAGCGTCTGGCGGCTTCCTGAAGCTCCCCGTCAGAGTCGATGTGGTAGCGGTCGAAGACGAAGTGGGCCTTATGTCCCGCCATCTGCATTGCTACCCTTTCAGGAATGCCTACTCGTACCATGTTCCTGACTGCCGTCCGTCTGAAATCATGCGGAATCTTACCTGATAGGCCAGCTTCCTGGCAAGCCTGGTGCCAGCGCTTGTAGTAGTTCACGATCCGGTGCCCGTAGTCGTGAAAAACAAAGGCCATAAAGTGGCGATGCTGGGCGAGGGTGGGGATGGGCACACCGGGTCGCTCCTCTACAGTCCCCAGGGCAAGGCGCTGGCCCGTCTTGCGGCCACCCCCAACGGCGAGAGCACGCTGACGTTATTTGATCACACTACTGGGCGGGCTCGCGCCGGCTTGGGAGTCGCGGCAACCGGCGAACCGGCGTTGGCGCTGCTGGACCAAAGTGGGCGCGGTCGCGCGGAATTAAGTTTGGACGCGCAGGGCAAGCCTAGCTTGGCGCTGGTCGACGAACGCGGGAAACCCACCGCAGGGTTATCTAAAGTCCAGGAGCCGGCCACTTCTCCCAAATGAAGGCGCGGCCAGGGGTAGCGGGGTACTCAAGGTTAGGCATCACAGTATTTCATGATTGAGGGGAACCCACATGCCAACAGCCGAAACGGTGGAGCGATTCATTGCCCGGGTGGAACAGAATGCCTATGTGGAGGCGATCGAAGAGTTCTACACCGCTAATGCCTCAATGCAAGAGAACCAGGCCCCGCCGCGGATCGGGCGCGACACGTTGGTCGCCCATGAACGCCAGGTACTAGCAAACGCGCTGGCAGTGACGTCCATCTGTGTGCGCCCGGTTTTTGTGCATGGTGACCGAGTAGTGATTCGCTGGGTGTTCAGGTTTGAGTTTTTAGACGGCCGCACGATGCAAATGGAGGAGCTGGCTTATCAGCGTTGGGAGGGGGAACGGATCGCCGAGGAAAGGTTCTTCTATGACCCTGCGCAAACGGTCCCCAAGAGCCCAACCCGCGTCGCGACTCAAGCGTAATTGTCAGGTAGACACTGAACCGATCCCAGGATTGCCCGTGGTGATCTCTAAGATGCCGCTCCAGTCGAGAGCGGAGATTGCTTGCGAGACCGACGTAGTACAACTTGCCGCGACGATACAGCGCATAGATACCACGCCGACGCCGAACATATTGCCTAACGATTGCTTGATACTTCCTGAGCGCGTCGCGAGAGATGTTCTCCAGATGCTGAGAAACAAGAGGAGCCCTTTTGGCCACAGCTACAGCTCTCCCTTGAATGCTTTATCAAGGACAGAAGGCAGCAGGGCGTCAAGCTCGGTAGCAGTCTCGGCCTGTAAGCGCTTCAGCGTGTCCACCTTCGCCTGTAAGCTATCCAGATATGACACAATTCGGCGTTGTTCGGAGATTGGGAAGAAAGGAATCCGAACCGACTTTATTTTATTTGCGTTGATATTTTTCAGTGCTGTTCCCCGCCCTCTTAGCTCGTCCTGAACCAGAGGACACTGAAGGCAGTATCTTACATAGTAAGGATCTATTGATTTTTCAAAACGAAACTGAATCAGATATGCTGCAGGAATACATGCAAAGTTGGTCCGATTGAATACAGCGGACAAGCCTACACTCCCGCTTCTAACAACAACGAGATCTCCCACATGAAGAGACAATTTATCCTTTTCTTCCGAGGATACGGACATCTTTGGCAAAAAACGATAATCAACACGCCCCGAGTCGTCTATGTCAGTTGCTCGTAGAATCGGAATGCCTTCTTCTGAATAAGCCTCATTATAGAACCGTGGACCATAGCGATCGTAAGTTGTAAAGCTTCCAATGCTCTTGAACTCAATTCGATTGGATTCCGCATCTCTAAAAAATGCCCTCAATTTCGAGTTAACTAGAATATCTGCTTCTTGAGCATTCTCCCGCCGCAACCCTCGCGCCTCCTCGATCTTGGCGGCCAGCTCCTCGATCCGCGCTACAATCTGCCGCTGCTCGGGAAGAGGCGGCAAGGGAAGCTCGTGCTGTAGTAACTCCGTCGGATGTAGCCTTCTCCGACGCACGTTGGTCCCAATACTCTTCCCAGAAATTGACTCCCACACCTTCGGACGCTGGAAGTAGAATCTTAAGAATTTTGGATCAAGCCGATCTACATGAGGCTCAAAGACCGGGAATTCAGGCGATACTACACACCCATCGCACTCTGCCTGAACTACTCCGAATGCCCCTTCCCAAGCCATCAGTTTCGGATAGACGAAATCTCCAAGGTGAAGAGCGGTCAAACTGCCGTAGGCAAATTCGCTTCCAATCCTACGCTGGCCACGGAATACCCCTCGGCCAAACGAATACACACCGGCAAACTGGTACATTTTGGCTGGTTCGACACGCACGTCAGATGGGCGCCGCCTAAGCACTTCCTGTAGCCTTACCCTCTTCCACCGCAAGCTCATACTTTCTCCGATAGTATAGCTTTGATCTCTACCGTTAATTGGATAATGCGTTGCTCCTTCTTGAGAATGTCATCAGCCAATTGCTCGGGCGGCAAGTGCTCGAAATCCTGCTTCCCGCTAGGATTCTTAATATCGAGATTGCAGCTATTTTTCAGAATATCGACAGCGGGCACTTTCCACGCACGCTCGTTCTCTTCACGCTTTTTCCACCACGCCAGGCACGGCTCAAACTCCTCATATTGTAACGGCTGTGTCTTCGTGTACTGCTTCCGCCCCTCAGGCGACGGCTGTTCGTAGTACCAAACTTCTTTCGTCGGTCCTGAGCGATCGAAGAAAAGCAGGTTGGTGGGAATGCTCGTGTATGGCGCGAAGACACCGTTAGGCAGGCGCACGATAGTGTGAAGATTAAACTGAGTGAGCAACTCTTCTTTAATCTTGGCGCAGACACCATCACCGAACAGTGTTCCGTTAGGCACGACCATCCCCGCTCGTCCAGGCTTGGGCTGCCGTCTGAGCTTGCGCATAATGAGTTGCAGGAAGAGCAGCGCCGTCTCTGACGTTTGCTTGTCCTCGGGGAAGTTAGAGCGGATGCCGCGTTCCTCTTCCCCACCAAACGGCGGATTGGTGAGAATAATATCCACGCGGTCTTTATCCCCGATTTCCTTGAGCGGAAAGCGCAGGCTGTTGCCAGGATCAATCTGTGGTGATTCCAAGCCGTGTAACAGCAGGTTCATCTGCGCCAACAGGTACGGCAGCGACTTAGCCTCACCACCGAATAGGCTCCGCGTTTGTAGGATTAGCCGGTCTTGTACCGTCTTGCACTGCTTCTCCAGGTGAGTGTATGCCTCCACCAGGAAGCCGCCTGTCCCACAGGCCGGGTCGAGAATGGTCTCGCCCAAGCGTGGATCAATCACCTCGACCATGAAGCGAATCACCGGGCGTGGCGTGTAGAACTCTCCCGAGTCGCCCGCTGCATCCCGCATCTCCTTGAGCATGGACTCGTAGAGATGACCGAGCGTGTGAATCTCTTCACTGGACGTGAAGTGGATACTGTTTACCTTATTGACTACATCCCGCAAGAGGTAGCCGTTAATCATGCGGTTGATCGTGCCTTTGAACACTGTAGCGATTACATCGCGACGATCGCCCCCATTGGCCCCATGCAGGCCGCGCAAGTAGGCAAATAAGCCGAGTCCGCGTGTTCCGTCCGGACGCACGGCTTCATCGTTGTTCACGAAGGCGATTAACTCGTCTCCCGTAATGCCCGTGTCTTTTGCGGCCCAGTCGCGCCAGCGGTAGGGCGGTTCAATAGCGGGACGGAATTTCTTGCCACCAAGAACGGCTTCCTCCTCGCGAATCCGCTCCATGTCATCAAGAAATTTGAGAAACATGATCCAGGTGAGCATGGGCAGGCGATCAAGGTCACCATTCAGCCCCTTGTCTTTGCGCATGATGTCGCGCGCCGACTTGACAATACTCCCGAGTTGTTGAGCCGTGGTCAGGGGATGAAGCGCCTTCGCGTGTTCCTTCTTCCTCTCCCGTTGTGGGAGGTTGAGAAGTGGGAGTTGGTCGTCTTTCTTTTTTGCAAGTGGCATGGAGAGATCCGTTCTCTAGGCTGCATACAAGAGCGTTTGTAAGTCCGTGACCGCAGTCCGCAGTTTCTCTGCTCCGCCGAACAGGCTCACGATCTCAAACACGTTGCCTTGTTCGGAGATTGGCGGGACTTTCAACACGTCAGGAATGACAAACTGCGCTGTGCCGTAGTCGGCATACTTATCTAGCAAGGCGTTGAGAATCACGCGGGCTTCCGGTCCGTACTGCTCAAAAAAGTCTTTCTTCTCCCGGCGTAGTCGGTCCGCCCGCTCGCGTCGGGTACGTAGCGGCGCATTAAACGCGACATGACAGAGCAGGTCAAAAGGGTCGGCGTCAGGCTGGTTCGTGGCTGCGGCCAATTCCTCAAAGTTGATCCCGCGCTCTTCCAGCCGGCTAAGAATCTCGGCTCGCTGATCAGGGTTAGCCCACTGTTGCCGCATGGCAGCCGCTGAAGGATACAAGGAACGTACCTTTTCTGCCGTGTAATCGGTAAACTTAATGACGCGGAGTTGCTTGCCGTCCGGGTCAAGCTCGTACACTAGGTGTGCAGCGATTTCGACCTGCCCCCCGTCAAAGTAGTATTTACGGTGCTCCCCCTCTGCATCGTCAGACGCTCGTGGCTGTCCTGCTAGGTGTCCGGCATCTCCGGCCTCTGGATAGGGCTCCGGCTCGATGACTTCGACCTTTTCCGTGCCCGCAACCGGTACGCCGCCTTCATCAATCTGCACTTCGGAGATAAACGCCGGGTCGCCATCAAAGTCAGGGTCAGCAAAGAGGCGTGTCGCGGAGCCTGTATAGTCGAGGATGTTGAAATAGAGTTTCCCGTAATCATCGCGTACGCGCGTGCCCCGCCCGATGATTTGCTTAAACTCCGTCATTGAGTTGATGACCCGCGCCAAGACGATGTTTTTGCAGGTCTGAGCATCCACGCCAGTCGTCAGCAATTGCGAAGTGGTGAGGATCACCGGAGTAGTTGTTTCGAGTTCCTGTAACCGGCTTAGGTGGCCGCGCCCGATCTGTCCCTCGTCGGCGGTGACGCGGCAGGCGTAATCAGGATATTGCTTTACGAGGTCGGCATTCAAATTGTTCAGCGCCCGCCGCATTTCGTCGGCGTGTTCCTGATCCACGCAGAAGACAATAGTTTTGGCAAAGCGGTCGGTCTTTTTGAGAAATTCCGTCAGATTACGTTCAATCGCTTCCG
>JACQEL010000686.1 GCA_016200595.1 Deltaproteobacteria bacterium | reverse complement strand
GAGCCGTTTCGCGATGTTGACGCCATCCCCAAACACATCCCCCTCGCGTTGCACGATATCGCCTAAATGAACCCCGATGCGGAGGTGAATTTGCTCGGGAGGTTCCGTATCCGCATTGTGGATATGGAACTGGGCTTGAATGTGCTGGGCGCACTGGACGGCATTGACCACGGAGGGGAAGTCCACCAGGAAGGCATCGCCGATCGTTTTGATGACCGTTCCCCGCTGGTCCGCGACGGCGTGTCGGATGATCCGGTTATGCACGTCTAACAACCGCAGCATACGAGCTTCGTCGGCGCCCATGCGGCGCTGAAGCCCACGATGTCCGTAAACATAATGGCGGCGAGCTTGCGGGTCTCAGCGTGCCGCATGTTGGCGGTGTCCTCTGGCATGGCGGTGATTATCATGCCATGTCCACCCGGTTGTCAAACCGGCAGGGGGACTTGTTGCTGTCCCCTGCCTTCGCTCAGATGCAAAATTAGGAGTTGCGAGAGGAAAGATGCGTACAGGCCCTACCCTCGGCGTGTGTCCGAGATGCACTGCCCAAGCCGCCCGCAATGCTCTATTGCGCCAGCAGCTTACACGCCTGCAAGAGGAGGTCATCCAGCTCCGAGCGCAGCTGCAGACGCTGCAGGCGCAGCTTTCCCAGACCTCGGCCACTTCGCATAAGCCGCCACCCGTGTCAAAAGCGTGTTATTGGCGTGTCCGCGCCGTGTCATTTGTGTAGTATTTATACGCGGGTGTGGTACAAAGAAGGGCGCTGCGCGCATGCAGGAGGGCGTCGTGCAACCCAACCAGCGTCCGTGCTTTTCAGCTTTTGTCATAGAGGTGGCCGACCAGCAGTTATGGTGTGAGGGGCTACCCGTGCTGTTACGTCCCAAGCGCTTTGCCCTCCCACGTCTTTAGCAGTTTCTCAAGGAGTAAGCTTATGCACAAGCAATTCGATCCCATCCTGCTCGAAGTCATGAATAACGAACTCACCGCTGTGGCTGAGGAAATGGCTATTACCATGAAGCGCACGGCTCGTTCCATCGTGGCTAAGGAAGGAGGGGATTTCTCCACTGCCCTGGTCGATGCTGAGGGGAGACTCATCGCCCAAGGAATGGCGGTTGGCGCTCACCTCGGCTACATTGTCGGCGTCATGCCTTCGGTGCTGAAGAAGTTCGGTGGGAATCTTCAGTCCGGAGACATCATCGCCGCCAATGACCCCTATTGGGGACTTTCCCATTTGCCCGATATCGTCCTCATCATGCCGATTTTTTGGCGTGATGAGCTGTGCGGTTTCGCTGCGGTCGTTGAGCATCACACCGACATCGGTGGTCGTTTTCCCGGTGGCATGGGTATCGCCTGCGCGGAGATCTACGAAGAAGGGATCCGGCTTCCTGGCGTGAAGCTCTACAGCGCCGGTACGCCAAATCAGGCCTTACTCGATCTCATCGGCGCCAACGTGCGCGCACCGCAAGACGTTCTCGGCGACTTGGAAGCCCAAGCGGCAGCCTGCCGTCGAGGTGAGCAAGGATTCAGGGCAGTGTTGGATAAGTATGGTCGTGACACCGTTGCCGAGTGTAATGCTGAGTTGCGTCAGTACAGCGAACGGGCCGTACGTTCTCGCATCCAAGCAGTTCCGGACGGCATCTACACCTGTGAAGATGTCTTCGAGGATGATGGGCTCGGCGGTCCCGGGGTTAAACTAGTTGTGAGTATCCACGTCCAAGGTGATACCGTCACGGTAGACTTTGCCGGCACCGACCCGCAGGTCAAAAGTGCCATCAATGTTCCTCCTAATTTGATCGGCTCTATCGTGCAGGTGGTCTTTCGGTCAGTCCTGGGTCTCGATGTCCCAGCGAATTCTGGACTGCTTGCCCCCATTCGCGTGACTGCGCCTGAGGGGAGTATCGTCAACCCAAAGTTTCCTGCCGCCGTCGGCGCGCGCGGCCAGTTGATGTGGCGCATTCACGATATGCTCTTTGCCGCACTGGCGCAGGTGATACCTGAGCGCGTGTTCGCCGCTGGCGAGGGCGGAGTCAATATGTTGGTCTATGCCCCCAAAATAGAGAATGAGACGCCTCCGCTGCTGCTGGAGATGTATGCCAGCGGCTGGGGAGGACGACCAACGTGTGACGGCGTTGACGGTACGATGCCCCTTATCATGGGCGGTGCCTTCCGCAGCAATCCGGCCGAGGCGATCGAGCGTGAGATTCCGGTGATCATCGAGGGATTCGGCTTCGTGCCGGACAGCGGTGGAGCCGGCCAATTTCGCGGATCCCTCGCCGTGTATCGCAAGTGGCGCTTTCTCACCGACGGGCGAGCGATGATCCGTACCTGCCGGGTGAAGTCGGTTCCTTATGGGCTTGCTGGCGGTGAATCTGGGTCTCCTTTTCAGGTGCTGCTGGAGTCCGATTCTCAACAGGTCACGTTTCCTCCGCAGATCATGATCGATGCGGCGGTGCGCGCTGGAGACCGACTCCTCCATGTTCAACCTAGTGCCGGAGGCTATGGCGACCCCTGGCAGCGTGAGCCACGCAGCGTTCTGGAAGATGTGCTCGATGAGAAAATGACCGTGCCATACGCGGAGAAAACGTACGGCGTGGTGATTGACCCGCAGACGTTTCAACTCGATACGGAACGGACTGCCGCCCTGAGGCAGACTCATAATGGAGATTTGAAGACCAAGGAGGAGAGAGGGCAGAGCACCACGATGAATGGCGAGGTACACGGCGTAAAACCGTAGTAGCGCGTCTACTCCAAATCTGTGCCTAGCAGGCAGGACAAATGTGTTCATGCTTCGACTTCCCCTTCGACCCTTCGACAGGCTCAGGGCTCAGGGTACGCTCAGCACGAACAGGGTGAGTGGTCTACGTTTTTTCTCCGTTCGTCCTGAGCGTAACCGCCGCAGGCGGTGAAGTCGAAGGACACGGCCAGCGTACAGTTTTAACGTAGACACGACAGTGGTAAGGAGCATGTCACGCGAGCCTGTACTACAGCCGGGAAAACTTGCGACTAAAGCTAACAGTCTGTCAGTGATGAATTTTAGCATTAGTAGTAACGACTGTAGTCGTCGTAACCGCCCGAGCAGCGACTACAGTCGCTACTACAAAAAGGAGGGAACTGCTCATGAGTACTGTAGGAAGCGGCCAGTTTACCTACGAAATGGTGGAACAATGGGGCTCGTTGCCCACCGGCTTGACCTTCGGTCCAGTCAGCGCGGTAGCGGCAGACTCCAAAGACCGTATCTATGTTTTTCAGCGCAAAGACCCCCCTGTCCTGGTGTTCGACCGTGAAGGGAACTACCTCGATTCCTGGGGGAGCAAAGCCATTACTGATCCGCACGGCATCTACATCGGTCCCGATGACCTCGTGTATCTCACTGACCGTGACGAT
>JACQEL010000685.1 GCA_016200595.1 Deltaproteobacteria bacterium | reverse complement strand
ATTCGGAAGAAGAACTCCGAGTTATTCTCTCCGAGTCGCAACGCCACGGTGCGCTCTCGGCTGGGAAGGTGAACCTGCTGGAAAACGTCCTCGATCTGGCAGGCCGCACGGTCATGGAAGTCATGGTGCCGCGCCCTGACATCGATCACTTATCGTTAAGTAAGACCTGGAAAGAAAATCTTGAGATTATCTACCGTACCGGCCATACCCGCTATCCTCTGTGTGAAACAGACATCGACCACGTCATCGGCATGGTTCACATCAAAGACATTTTTCTGCAAAGAATCGAACTCAAGAGCCCAGCCGATCTCTTCAAAATTAAACGCGAGGTTTTGCTCGTCCCGGAGAGCCGGCCGCTCGAGGCTTTACAGCAGGACTTTCAACAACGTCGCTTGCATATGGCCATAGTCGTCGATGAATACGGAAGCACCACAGGGTTGGTGACCCTCGAGGATGTCCTGGAAGAACTCGTGGGAGAGATTCAGGATGAGTTTGATGCCGAGCCACCGAAGTTAGAACTTACTCCCGAAGGAACGGTCGTGGATGGACAGGTGTCACTCTCAGAAGTGCTTGAGGCCCTGGAACTGACGCAGGTCGAAGTCAAAGATACCCATACGATTGGCGGTTACGTCAATGCGCAACTTGGTCGCATTGCTCGCGTCGGTGACGATGTGAATCTCGATGAGCATAGGGTCAAGGTCGTCGAGATGAGCGGCCGCCGTATTATGCGCGTGCTGATTACCCGCCCGGCTACGGCAACGCCCCTAGAGGTCGCTGCCTCGGGCAAGTAGACCCGAGTTCCCGCCCAGCTGATACGATAGGGTTCAAGCCCTTACACTGCCAGAAATTTGCTGAAAGAGTAGAGGCTTGAGGCTAGTAGTCCATCGCATTAATTTTGCTGGTCCTGAGGCTGTCATGCCCGCGCAGGCGGGCACCCAGGGAGAACAACTCGTGGCCTGCAGTTATCCTGCCTGGATTCCCGCGTTCGCGGGAATGACAACTACACGGTTCACCCCTCATCTTCATTGCGATGGACTACTAGTCCCCGCCCCCAAGCCTCAAGTCCCAAGTCCCCTCTTCTCTACATTCCCACCTTCTGGGCGAAGTCTTCCATGATGCCCAGCACTCCCTTGAGGTCGCCACCCCAGAACGCTACGGATGCCAAAAATGAATCGTAGCCCACATCCTGGTACTTTTTGATCTCCTCAACGAAACTCTTCACTGACGAGGCCATCGAGGGACCGATCATGATCTGAATGCTCTTGAGGTCACGGCCAGCTTTCTCAGCAGCGGGTTTGAGGTTCGCAAAGTTCTCCTGAAAGACCGCGAAACTCTTAGGCACAGCCACCCAGCCATCACCAAGCTCTGCCACCCGACGCATGGCCCGCGGCGAGTGTCCACCGATCCACACCGGCAACGGTTGCTGCGTGGGTTTGGGCTCGCACTTGATCCCGCTGAAGCGGACGAACTGGCCTTCGAACTGCGGATCAGAGTTCGTCCAGAGCTCTTTCATCGCGCGCAGGTACTCGTCACTCAACGCGCCACGTTTCTTGAACGGCGCGCCCAGCAAGGTGATTTCTTCCTCCATCCAGCCAATGCCAGCGCCGAGCATGATGCGACCACCTGAGAGGACATCGAGGGAGGCAAACATTTTCGCGGTGACGATAGGATTGCGGTGGGGCAGAACCAACACCCACGTGCCCAGACGCACCCGCTTGGTCACCCCCGCCAGAAAACCCAAAGCGGCAATCGGTTCGAGGAAACCTTGTTCGGGCGGCATAGGGAAACGGCCGGTCTCGTTGTAAGGATAGCGCGACTTGATGGTCGTGGGGATGACGACGTGGTCAGGCACCCAGAGTGAATCAAATCCCAGGGCTTCAGCCTTCTGGGCGATAGCGAGTTGGGCTTCGAGCGTGCCAGGGCCACTAGCCAGCGGTCCCAGAGTCGGCATCATCATACCAAATTTCATACAATCCTCCTTACGCAGACTTGGCAAACGTTTTCTTCCTATAAACCGTCACCCACAGGGAAACAAGGCTGTGTCGGTTGGCAATACACTCGCTCCTGCGATATATAGCTGAGAATCCACAAGAAGGGACAGGGATGTCACGCGGCGAACAGTGCAAGCCGCCTCCCGACGAAGAGGGAAGTAAAACAAGATGTTATCAGGAATCAAAGTTCTGGACTTTACCCAATATCTCGCTGGACCGACGGCGACTCGCCTCATGGCTGAACTCGGCGCGGAAATCATCAAGGTCGAGCAGGCCAAGGGTGGGGATCCGTCGCGCGCCCTGCCCTTTCTCAAAGAGGGCCGCAGTGTGTACTTCATCCAGCAGAATCGCGGCAAAAAAAGCCTGTGCGTAGACTTTAGCAAGCCAGAGGGGGTCGAGTTGGTGCGCGCCCTCATCCCCCAAGTCGATGTCGTTATCGAGAACTACGGCCCAGGCGTAATGGAACGGCGGAGCTTGGATTACGAGTCGCTGCGACACCTCAACCCACGCCTCATTATGTGTTCGATCTCTGCCTTTGGCCGTAAGAGTCCCCTGTCTCATCTCACTGGCTACGATTACATCGCGCAAGCATTCTCCGGCATCATGCATATGACCGGTGACGCCGACGGCCCGCCGCGTTTCGTCGGCGTCGCTATCGCCGATGGCATCGCCGGAGTGAATGCCTTCGCCGCGCTCGGCTATGCCCTGCTCCATCGCGACCGCACCGGACAGGGGCAATATATCGATATCTCGATGGTCGATGCGCTGTATCACATGCAGTCAGTTGAGGTGCAGATGTTCGCCGCTAGCCAGGGCGCGTACAAACCGCTGCGCTTCGGCATCCATCACTACGGATCATGCCCGCAGGGAGTTTTCAAAGGACCACAAGGCTACATGGTGATCCTGGCCCTCGATCGCCAGTGGCCCAACGTCGCCCGCGCCCTAGGGAAGCCGGAGCTGATAACTGACCCGCGCTTCTCTAGCGCCGGGAGACGGGGCAGGAACCAGAAAGAACTCATCCCCATGATCGAAGCCTGGCTCCAGTCGTTTCCCACAGACGAAGCCGCTCTCAAAGCCCTTGCCGAACATCGGGTGCCGGCTGGCCCGGTGCTCTCGGTTGAAGAAAGTATTACCCACCCCTATTTTATCGCCCGTCGCATGGTCCGCCAGGTGCCGGACCAAGTGCTCGGCGAGGTAACGATCCCCGGATTCCCGTTCAAGTTCTCGGCATTTCCTGAGGAACGCGACCTCCGCGCACCACTCCTGGGAGAACACAACGAGGAGATACTGATGCACTACCTAGGTCGGTCACAAGAAGGCGTCGCTACCCTCTACCAGCAAGGAGTGCTGCACAAGGGCGAGAGATAACCGGAAGGTGGGCCGTGCCCACCCTACTTTTAAGACACTGAGACCGCCAGGAAGCGATCGATCATCGCATTGACCTGCTCCGGCACTTCGAGTTGGTGGAAGTGGCCAGCACCTACCGTCTGACCGATGACAGCATTGGGAGATGCCTGGCGAAGCCGAATGACATCGGAAAGGGGTTGGGCAGCCATCAGAATCAGCAATGGCACCTTGCAGGCTGCAGCACTCGCGGCGGTATCACAGAAGATGCCGGCAAACGCTGAGGCCATAACATGTTGCGGCGCAGAGGACATGTCAGCGATAATGCGCGCTTTACGCACCGGGTCATCAGTTGGCAGGAAAAGCGCTTCCGCCACTAATTTTCGCTGCACTTCACGGAAGTCCGGTCCGCGTAAAGCGGCGATCGTGGGAGCCGCTATGCCGTCGAGTAACTCCTGCGGCGGCACGATAGGCGAATCGAGCGTCACCACCGCACCAGGCACCTCAGGAAAGCGCGCGGCCAACTCCACCGCGATCACCCCACCCATGCTGTGCCCAATCACTACAGGTTTCTTCACTTTCAGTTGATTACACAGCCAGACCAGATCGTCGGCAAATGCCAACATGGTGTAATCTTGCTGAGGTTTATCGCTCTGACCGTGGCCGCGTAAATCTACAGCAATAACCCGATGGGTGCGGCACAAATGCGTAAACTGCGGTGCCATGTAGGTGTGGTCACACGTCCAGCCGTGGACCAATAGAATCGCCGGGTCACCACTCCCCGCTTCTTCAAAGCCTAATTTTACGCCATCGCGAGCTAGATATTGCATTTTACCTCCTGATAAAGAGAAGAAAGGTGGGCACTGCCCACCCTACATCTTTTTTCCCTGTAAACCGAATGGATCCCTCCTAGTAGTCCGTCCGGGTGGCTTTGCGGGGTCATTGCGAGGAGCAGAGCGACGAAGCAATCTCGCTCACTGGCGGTCCCCTCACCGAGATTGCTTCGCTGCGCTCGCAATGACAACCCCTCATGTTCACTCTGACAAATTACTGGGGTGAAAACGGTCAGATTATAGCCTCTCTATGGCACCCCGTACAGTTTGGCTGCGTTGTCGTGCAACACGAGGCGGGCCATATGGAGGGCCTCAGCTTCATCACAGTGCTCTTCCTGTACCATTTCACTTAACGCTAGAGCCAACGCTTGGCGACCAGTCTCTGTTGCTAACCAGTAGGTTTCTTCTGCACCGATCAAATCACTGAGGACCACAGCGTTTGTTCCAAAGAGAATTTTTTCTGGATAAAAGGTCAGCCAGTCTT
>JACQEL010000684.1 GCA_016200595.1 Deltaproteobacteria bacterium | reverse complement strand
TTTCCCGCGCCCTGTGCCGCAAGACTGCTCCCCCAGCTTACCGTCGCGCCCCCGCCTCGGGTTGGCTGAGGGATTGCGCCAGTTGCACGAGCGAGAGAAACTCGCCCTTCTGTCCGAACGGATCATCCGCGCGCGCCCCGCGTGCCAACGTCAAGACGTCTGCGTAGCTGAATGTTTCAGTATACGTCCCGCCACGCAAGAGCTGACCAAAGGCGGCCACGGCCGCGGCGAAACGAAAGCGCTCAGTGGTGTGAGCCACATCGGGCGTGATCGCGTCCTTGTGCAATGGCCACTCCAACACTTGGCTGGTCTCGCTGTCGGGTGCCTTATACCGCAGGCGCAGGAATCCGAGCTCTGTCGTACGGACCTCGGTGGCGGGAGACGGCAACCCATAGCGGAGCGGCTCTAAGGATTACGAGACAAAACTCTGACCGCACTGAGCATATCTCATGGTCTGACAAGCACTTACAAAATTCATCCAGGGGTTTTGTCTCAAAGTCCTAAGCGCAACCCGTTACTGCCCACCAAAGCGATTTCGTAGAGCGCAGTCACCGTATGGCCCGCGCCGATCTCGCCGGCGTCTACGGCATCATTGGAGAAGTCCTCTCGCTTCAGCGTGCGGTTTTCATAGCCGATCAGGCGATATTCGGCGACCACAGCCGGATTGAATTCGAGCTGAATCTTGACGTCCTTGGCGATCGTGTACAGGGTCGCCGCCCGCTCGTTGACCAGTACTTTCTGCGCCTCCTGCAGTGAATCGAGATAGGCATAGGTGCCGTTGCCGACGTCGGCCAATTGCTCCATCAACGCGTCATTATAGTTGCCGCTGCCGACGCCAAGGGTGGTGAGCGAGATCCCATGCTTGCGTTTTTCGGCGATGAGATCTTTGAGTGCGGCAAGACTCACGGTCCCGACGTTAAAGTCTCCATCGGTCGCCAGGAGCACACGGTTGATCCCGCCTGGGATATACGCCTGCTCCGCCATCGCGTATGCCGTGCGGATGCCGGCCCCCCCGTTGGTCGAGCCCCCGGCGGTCAGCGATTCTATCGCCGCCTGGATCTTTCCCGATTGATCCCCGGGCGTAGGTTCCAGCACAACGCCCGAAGCGCCGGCGTAGACGACCAGCGAGATGCGATCGCTCCCGCGCAACTGACGGCAGAGTAACAGCAGGGCAGATTTCACCAGGTCGAGTTTGTCGGGTGACTGCATCGAGCCCGAGACATCGACGAGAAAAACCAGGTTCGCCGGCGGCAACTCCGGCTGGGGGACCACAGAGCCTTTGAGGCCGAGCAGGAGCAGCACGGTGTTCGGATTCCAGGGCGTCGGGGCGCTTTCGCTGGTGAGACGGAACGGCGTGGCCGCAGTGTCGGGCGGCGGATAGTCATAGGAGAAATAGTTAATGAGTTCTTCGACACGCACGGCATCACGCACGGGCAGAGTCCCGCTGTGGAGAAAGCGGCGCACATTGGCATAAGCACCGGTATCGACGTCGATACTGAACGTGGAGACCGGCTGTTCGGCAACACGCTGGATGGGATTGGCAGTAATCGACGCATAGCGCTCACGGTTCTCCGCCTCGCGGGGCAGGCGGAAATCCGGCTGAGGAGTTGGCTCACCCACTATTGGCGCGGGAATGGCATTTGGGTAGTTAGATAGTGTGCTCTCAGCCTGAAGGGCGCGTACAGTAGAGGGCGCGGCGAGGGCCTTGTCTCGCGCGGCAAGCGTGTCACTCACAGGAGCAGAAGGGCGTTGAAGTGATTGGGGTACTGTCTGTGCAAGCGGCTGCCTCTCTTCATGGGCTGCTGGGTGCGGATCGGGGGTTCGTACCGCAAACGTGTAGAGGCTCAGAAGCACAACACTGCATAGGACAAAGAGAAGAGATCGGGAAGACGATAGGATAGACATAGACTGCGCTCCTCACTGTATGCCGACATTACAGGCCGCTCACAGAAATGCCATACACAGATATAAACGCAGCAGAAGCGCGATGGGGTTAAGTGGAGACTGAAAAAAAGTGGGGGAGTTCAGAAGGAGGCTGACAGAGCCGCCAGCCGTTGCCGCCCCAGTCAACCGCACGAGCCGTAGCCGCTCGGTCTCAGACTTCAATTGCTCCTTCTTGCGTTCCACGTTGCCTTCCTCACTTCCTAGTGTTAGGTATCGAGCCGTTCGCAGATACCGTGCTTGCTCTGAAAAAACTGGGGTTCTTCTTCCGGGAGGTTTGTTATGAGGGCTGCAAGACCCATTATCTTTGCCTGCGTGTTTCTTGGAGCGGGAGTCCTTCACGTCCAGGCCTTCGATCTAACCGGGACCTGGGAAGGCGGATGGACTTGCCGCGTCCAGAACAATGGGACGTTTGCCCCCATTGTCAAAGAAGCTGTGATTATGAAAATCACCCACAGCGGCTCTACCGTGTATATGGACCTCGATAATGAGCGGTATCATTACAGCGGGTGGGCTAAAGCTGATAATGACAATGCCAAGCGCGGAGCTTTGACCGTGGTGGAGTGCCGCACCAGTCCGACCTCAACCGTCTTTAATGAGGTAATCAGCGCAAGAGTAAAGGTTTCGTCGGGAGGTGGTGAGCTCAATGGCACCTCGACCCTCTGTTTCACCGATTCTATCCACACTGATATCGGCGGGATTTGCCAACTAACCTTCAAACGCACTTCTGTGGCTGATCCCGGAGTAGGTCCTTGCCCACCACCCTCACCAATATGTGCCGCTCTCCCGCATCGTCTTGTCTGTAGTAGCGAATACGGTAGCCAGGACTTTTTCAAATAACAACGCGTCCGGCGGCTTCTCGGTGTAGTAAAGCACGCCAAGCTGGCGCACGGCGCGCTCCAGTTCCAGGGTATGCTGAGTGGTGAGATAAACGACCAATGCCTCAGGCACCTGTTGGTGTAGGGTACGGAGCAACCCTGGTCCATCCAAGTGGCTAATACTATCGTCGAGTACGACTAATCGTGGCCGTCCCTTGGTGACTGCCGCCAGGCCTTCATCCCCGTTCCTCACTGTGGTCAACGCACTGGGTGCGATGCCGACCGCAGACAGACAGGCGTGTACCTGACGTCGCAGATCTTTATCGTGCGAAACCAGCAATATCCCTTTGAGGGGAACTCCTCGCGGTCTCATGTTCTTGGTACTCGTGCAACCTGTATGCCAGTACTTGCGGCCATGCGAAACAAGAAAAACGCACAGTTCTAGGCGTTTCTCGGCTTTCTGCTGCTGGCACCTAAAGTGACAGTGAGTCCTTTGGCGCCAGCGGTAACAGTGTCTCCTTTGGTTTCACTCTTGCTTGAGTCTTGTTCCGCAAAGTGTTTCCTTTGGCACCACTCAACAGAGGGTGCGCCGGCGGACAGACTATTGCTTGCAAGATTTTCTCCGTCTGTTCCTGTGGCATGCTTCTCGCTTCTTCTGCAGCAGCAATCGGGAAAGGAGTGGATCATGAAGAAGCAGATATTATCTGGAGTCCTAGTTGGCGGTCTCTTTGGCGCGCTCACTGCCTGGGGCGCTATGTCCGATGCACTGCCGGCGGGGGGCTTAGTGACCTTGGCGGGCGCTTTCGATGGGATCATGGCCGGATTGGGCATTGGCTGGTTGATCGGCATCAACATCGCCGAAGGCGCAATTGATGAGGCGGGGGAAGAGCTCGCCCACGTGGGCAGGCCTGGGCACATGGTCACGGCTCACTAACAATCCTCAGTAAGAGGAGGCTGCCATGAAGGTCAACTGGTTTCAGGTGTTCTCTGCGGGTCTACGCCTGACAGAAGGAGGGATCTATTCATGCGCGCCTGGGCCGCTCAACATGAACCTGTGACTCGTCTTGCTACGGCGCTTGGAGCCTTGTGTGATTTCTTGAGTGAGCCGAGTTGTCGGCAGTGCGAAGTTCTTCAGGGTTGTTTAAGACACCTGCAGGAGGATGCCTCGGAGCGTCCGTCTGTCTATTCTATCAGCCTGCGGCGTTCGTTGCGGGGAGTCGTGCCTTTTGCCTACGTGCACCACCGTTTTCCTTGTCGGCGTTGTCTGCCAGCGGAGATCCTGGCTGTGTATCTCACGCCGGGAGAGGAGATGTTGCCGCAGGGGGAAGGAGGCGAGCTTGCCCTCTCCTGGTTAAGCGGGGAGGAAGATATACATTGGTAAAAATTATTTCCCTGGCGAGGCGCTGAAAAAATGATTCATGCTTCGACTCTGCTCGGAGGGCTACATGCGGCGAGGTCAGGGGGAGAAAATGAAGTCGTAGGTCGGGATAAGGCCGCAGGCCGTTCCCGGCGTGCGCGTCTTTGCCGGAAACGCTCCGCTTATTCCGGCCTACCTTTGGTCGTTTCCATAAGAAACAGTGTATCCCTGCCAGTGTACCCCTTGGAGCCAATCGCACGGTGATAAGAGCAGCTTTTACTCGCAAATCACCCGGCTCTGATTTTGCTAAACCTCTAGTGAGATCTTTCGTGGGCTTGCTTTACGAGAAGAGAACAAAGGAGAAAGCCTCTTCTCTTCTCACCGTTTCCCATCATCGGGAGAGGAGGGTGGATCGTTGGCAAACTGGAATGAAGAGACAGTCAAGGTTGCTGGCACTGAACTGGTAGTCATCAAGGGGGGCTCGGGTAAACCACTGTTCATCTTTCACGATGAGTTAGGTTACCCGGGCTGGATGCAGTGGAACGAGGCACTGGCAAAAGAGCGGACCCTGTTGATTCCCCTTCAGCCTGGCTTTGGCAGATCACCCCGGCTCGATTGGATCAGGAACTACCGTGATCTCGGTGGATTTTACGCCATGGTGCTGCGTGAGATGAAGCTCGACCCTGTCGATGTCATCGGTTTCTCCGCCGGCGGCTTCATTGCCGCGGAAATGGTAGCGTCTGATCCCCAGATTTTCTCCCATATGGTGCTGGTTGCGCCGATGGGCCTCAAGCCGACCGAAGGTGAGATCACCGACATTTTTCCTCTGACCATCCGCTCGTATCTGCGAGCGACGGTAGCGGACACCGCGACGCCCGAGTTCGGTAAGATCTACGGCGGCGAGATGACGCCCCAGCAGTTTGAGGCGTTTGAGGATGCGCGGGCAGAAACTGCCAGGATTGGCTGGGAACCATATATGCACAACCCTAGTCTCACGTATCTCCTGCGCGGCGTGAAGAACTTGCCCACACTGCTGGTATGGGGTCAGCGGGATGCCATTGTCCCCAAAGGGTGCATCGACGCCTATCGCCGGGCCATAGTGGGCGCCACGGTGGTTGAACTCGCCAATGCGGGCCATCGTGCGGAGATTGAGAACTCCAGCGAATTCGTGCGGGCGGTGAAAACATTTCTGGCGGCCTAGCAGTTTACAGCGAAAATCGCGTTCACCCTTCGACAAGCTCAGGGCGAACGGGGTGAGTATTGGAGCGATGAGAAATTCCGTTCGTGCTGAGCCTGTCGAAGCACGATTTCAACAGCCTCCTAAGCTGTCGATAAAGGAGCAGCAACAATGAAAATCGGCTATTTCACCGAGCGACCCTACCGTTGGGTGCCAGAAGAGGCAGTCTTCAATAACCACGCCTTCTTTGCGGTGTCGAATAAATATTTCGACCGCGAGAAAGCTGCCGATGATTACAACTACTATCTCGACGAAGCTTGCTATGCCGAGGAATTGGGATTTGATGCCATTGCGCTGAACGAGCATCATGGCACGCCTTTTTGCATGGGCGGAGTGATGAATGTTGAAGCCGCGATCCTTGCCCGCCTCACCACGAAGGCCAAGATTGTCCTGATCGGCAATCCCTTGCCGGTACTTAAGCACCCGCTCCGTATGGCTGAGGAACTCGCTGAGATCGACCTGATTTCCCGTGGCCGCCTGGTTACCGGGTGGGTACGCGGTGCCGGCAGCGAGCAGTTTTTCAACAATGCCAACCCCGCCTATAACCGGGAGTACTTCAACGAAGCGCATGACTTTATTATTCAAGCCTGGACTCGGCCGGGCCCTTGGCGCTATGAGGGCAAGCATTTTCATTACCGCCACGTGAACCCCTGGGCGCTGCCCTATCAAAAACCCCATCCTCCCATCTGGATTCCCGGAGTTCTGAGTCCGGAGACGGTCCAGTGGTGCGCGCAACATCGCTATCCCTATATCGGGTTAGGGACCGCTATCGGCCCGACGTGCGACCTGTGGGACATCTACGCGGATGAAGCCGCGAAACATGGCTACCAGGCGGGGCCGGAAAACTTCGGCTACCTCATTCCGACATTTGTGGCCGAGACCGAAGAGAAAGCCCAAGAACTTGGCCGCGGCTTTATCTATGGCGGCGGGCAAACTGCCTTCTCGCGTCCAGAGCACACCTTACCGCCAGGATACAATTCTAAGAGCGCGATCAGAATGTTGGCCAAGCAACCTGGCGGCAGTTGGTTAGGTGTTAGTCAAGACAAGCTTCAAGAGGCACGCGGGACTGAGCAGGCCGAAGAGGTCGAGTACGATGAGATCCGGCGGAAACTCGCTAACAGTTATCAAAAGGCGCAGAAAGGCCTACAGATCATCATTGGCTCGCCCAAGACTGTCATTCCCAAGATCAAGACCATGTTGCAGGTGTTGCGTCCTGGCATCTTTACTTTCTTTCACATTCAGGGACCGGTCAGCAATGCTGATCGACTGACCAGCATACGGTTGATGGCGCAGGAGGTCGTTCCCGTCATTCGCGAGTACGCCAAGGAACTCGACCTGCCCGATCCGTATGAGCGCACACCAGGGGAGGTCAGAGCCTATGCAGGAGCTAGGCGGTTACCGGTGGTGGATCGGGAACCGCTAGCATCTCTGGGGTTGGTCTAAATCGCACCACAGGACATTGGCACAGTGTCACACTTCTTGAGAGTAGTTCCTCCCGTTCGGCCTGA
>JACQEL010000683.1 GCA_016200595.1 Deltaproteobacteria bacterium | reverse complement strand
CTTTGCCCAATATCGGCATCAAGCTAAGCCCGATGGTTGCCGCAGTGCTCGGATTAGGTTTGAACTACGCGGCCTACGAGGCAGAGAACTATCGGGCGGGTATCCTTTCGATTCCCAAAGGCCAAATGGAGGCCGCCCGTGCCTTAGGGATGACGCACTGGCAAGCCCTACGCTATATCATTCTGCCGCAATCGTTTCGGCTGGTTTTACCCCCGGTCACCAATGATTTTATCTCTCTGCTCAAAGATTCTTCCTTGGTTTCGGTTATCACCATGGTCGAACTCACCAAGGTGTACACACAAGTATCGACGACAACGTTTGACTACTTTGGCACGGGCTTGATAGTGGCGACGATCTACCTGTTGCTCGGGCTCCCCTTCGTGCGCTTAGCCCGCTGGGCTGAGAAGAAGTTAGACGTCGAGCAAGCTCGACCAACCTGGGTGCGAGGTCAAGCTCCTCCCCCAGAGAAGATCTACACGGAGAACTTCAGGATTGATCGTAGCCTCTAGGGGTCGATGGCCCCTATGAAGAGAGCCCGCTAGGCCAAGAAACTAGGGTGCATATCAAATTCTGGCAGACCTGCAGCTCGCTGTGTTCGTGCTTCGACAAGCTCAGCACGAACGGCAAATTTCGTAGTAATTTCAAGCCTAGTCCCGTTCGCCCTGAGCTTGTCGAAGGGTGGACGGCAGATTTACTGCGATCTCAGCCAAGTTGCCATCAAGTGATATGCACACAAGAAACTACCTGCGTTTGCAATTGGAGGTGAAGGGTTTAGAATCAGTCTCCATCTCGGTGGCTGTCACTGAGGGAGAACTTTTACACTAAGGAGGTCGTAATGGCAGAAAGGCAAGTCACCCTTAGGGGGAACCCGTTTAACTTGGCCGGTTCCGAGGTCAAAGTCGGCCAGGATGCGCCTGACTTCACGGCGCTGGATAACAACTTGCAACCGGTTCGGCTCAGTGACGCCAAAGGCAAGAAAGTGGTGATCCTGAGTTCGGTTCCGTCGGTCGATACCCCAGTCTGTGATACGGAAACGCGACGGTTCAATACAGAAGCGGCTGCTTTGGGTGAGGGCATTGAGGTATGGACGATCAGCGTGGACCTGCCGTTTGCTCAGAAGCGCTGGTGTGGCGCGGCTGGCGTCGATCGCGTCAAGACGCTTTCAGACTTCCGGGAGCGCGCCTTCGGCCAGAACTATGGGGTGTTGCTCAAAGACGGACCGCTCGCGGGTATCGAGGCGCGGGCAGTGTTCGTGGTCGGTAAAGACGGCAAGGTCAAACACGTCGAGTACGTGTCTGAGGTCGCTAACGAGCCGAACTACGAAGCTGCGCTGAACGCGGCGAAAGCGGCAAACGCGTAGGGCAACAGTAGTCAGTTGTCAGTTGTCAGTTGTCAGTTGTCAGTAGGAGGATGGGCATTATCCACCCTCCTACAAAATAAAGGCTAGTGGCTCAGAACTGGCAACTAACAACTAATAACTGGCAGTCATGCAATATCGCACTCTCGGCCGTACAGGCCTCCAGGCTAGTGCCATAGGCATGGGCACGTGGAAGTCCTTTGATGTCCACGGCCCCAAAGAGATCGAGCATGTCAATCAATTAGTGACAGGAGCGCTGCGTTGCGGATAGGGCGCCTTTACCACAACCTATTCTTCGCCAATTGGAAAGCCTGATGCGATAAAGGAGAGGAACTCATGGACCACAAACAAATCGTCACAGCGCGGCTGGCGGCGGCTGGTGTGTCCCTCAGCGCGGCTGAGCTTGAACAACTCACTGCTGCTTATGCCTCGCTGCTCAAGTGGGAGACGGTCGTCCAAGGCATGTTGCAAGCAGAAACGGAACCTGCCCTCATCTTCAAGGCGCAAGTGGAGGATTAGCCATGGCCAGCGTCAATTCACAATGGGCATATCTCTCGCTCTCCGAGGCCGCGCATTTAATCGCCAAGCGGGAACTGTCGCCAGTTGAACTTACCCAGGCGATGTTAGAGCGTATCTCTACGCTCGACCCCAAGTTGCACTCTTACTACACAGTCTTTTCCGCAGAGGCGTTGGCTGCGGCCCGGGAGGCGGAAGCGCAAATTCGTGGCGGCAACTATCGTGGACCGTTGCATGGCATTCCGCTGGCGGTCAAAGACATCTACGAATCTGGTCCGACGACCTGTGGCTCCAAGCTCCGCAAAGATTACGTCGCCCCCCAAGACTGCACGGTAGTGAAGAAGCTTAAACAGGCTGGGGGGGTGATGCTGGGTAAGCTGGCAACCTACGAGTTCGCGATGGGGTTGCCCACCCTCGCCTCGTACTTTCAGCCGGCGCGCAATCCCTGGAACTTGGAAATGGACCCAGGTGGATCGAGCAGCGGTTCGGGAGCCGCGTTAGCTGCTGGACTGACCTTTGGTGCGATGGGCAGCGATACCGGCGGTTCCATCCGTTGGCCGGCGTTCTGCTGTGGCATCGTCGGTATGAAAGCGACCTATGGCCGTGTTAGCCGCACTGGTGTCTTTCCGCTGTCCTGGAACCTTGACCATACCGGGCCGATGACGCGGACGGTCAAAGACTGTGCCCTGATGCTCCAGGAGTGCGCTGGCTATGATCCCAGCGACCCCGCTTCGGCGAAAGTGCCAGTCACGGATTTCAGCGCCAAACTCGAGCAGGACATCAAAGGCATGCGCCTCGGCGTCCCCCGTAAGCTGTTTGCGGACAATTGCGACAAGGAGATTCTGGCGGCGTTCGACAAGGCGGTCACCCAAATGACGCAACTCGGGGCGGCAGTGACAGAAGTCGATTCAATCACCTTTGATGAGCTCTGGGCGGTTTTCTGGCCGCTCTTGTTTGCCGATGCCGCCGCATATCATCTGGAAGACCTGCAAAAGCGACCGGGCGACTATAACCCGGACTTACGTATGGGTCTGGCTGCCGGCGTGCTGGTCAGCGCCACCGCTTATTTGCAATCGCAGCGCGTACGTGAGCAGATCCGTCGCAAGATGTTGAAACAATTAGAGACTGTAGACCTGTTCATGCTGCCGACCACCGGCATGATGCCAGCCCGGATTCGCGCGCAGTCGCCCGGCCTGTTCCTCATGGCCGAAGACTTTTACATTTATACGCCACTACACAATTTGACCGGATTCCCGACCCTGGCTCTGCCGTGTGGGTTTAGTGCTGCCGGCCTGCCGATGGGCTTCCAACTCGCTGGTAAGCCTTTCGACGAGGCTACGGTGTTCCAAGCAGGCTATGCGTACGAGCAATCGACCCCTTGGCACAAGCAGCACCCGACGTTGTAGTGGGCTGACGGTGACTTTCACTTGGAGGTATCCTCTGCGAGGGCGAATCATGCACTGAAGTGTATTCACCAGCTTGCGCTGTTGCCTGCTTCACTTCTTTTCCTCCGACCAGTGCGCTCTGGTGTCCTTCCAAAAGTAGGAAAGTGAGAGGGGAATCACTATGAGATTGCTAAAAAGTCTGCTCCTTGTCTGTGCCGCTTTCTCCTTGGCCTCGGGGGTGTCAGCGCATGAAGAACATCAACATTCGTCCGGGACTCCCGAAAAAGTAGGGACCGTACATTTTCCCATCTCTTGCAGTGCCGAAGTCCAGCAACCTTTCGAGCACGCCGTCGCCTTGCTGCATTCCTTCTGGTTTGAAGAAGCAGGCAAAGGATTCACTACCGTCACAGAGCTGGACCCCAACTGCGCCATGGGCTACTGGGGTATCGCCATGAGCCTGTGGTACCCCCTTTGGGAACATCCCACAGAGGCGAGGCTGCAACAGGGGTTAGCTACCGTCGAGAAGGCAAAAGCTGTGGGAGCCAAGACCGAGCGCGAAAAGGACTACATCGCGGCAATCGAGGTCTTCTACAAAGACTCGGATAAGCTCGATCATCGCACGCGTGTCCTCGCGTATGAGAAAGCCATGGAGCAAGTGTACCTGCGCTATCCAGAGGATCGCGAAGCGGCCGCGTTTTATGCGCTTGCCCTCGATGCGACAGCGCTGCCGACCGACAAGACCTACGCCAATCAGAAAAAGGCCGGTGCGATTCTGGAGAAAATTTTCGCGAAAGAGCCGGACCATCCTGGTGTGGCTCACTACATTATTCATAGTTATGACTACCCCTCGCTCGCAAGTCG